>DATISQ010000337.1:0-9298 GCA_035581905.1 Cryobacterium sp. | reverse complement strand
GCCTGCCGACATTGTGCTCAGATCCGTCAGGCGATCGCGTCGTCGACGATGGCCTTGGCCTCGATCTGAACCTGCTTCAGGTGCTCCGGGCCCTTGAAGGACTCGGCGTAGATCTTGTAGACGTCTTCGGTGCCGCTGGGTCGGGCCGCGAACCAGGCGTTCTCGGTCACGACCTTGACGCCGCCGATCGCCGCACCGTTGCCGGGAGCGTGGCTCATCTTGGCGATGATCTTCTCGCCGGCGAGTTCGGTGGCCGTGATCGCGTCGCCGTCGAGCTTGGACAGCTGGGCCTTCTGGGCGGGCGTGGCCGCCGCGTCCACGCGGGCGTAGGCCGGGTCGCCGAAGTGCTCGGCCAGCTCGGCGTAACGCTGGCTGGGGGTCTTGCCGGACACGGCGAGAATCTCCGCGGCGAGCAGGGCGAGCAGGATGCCGTCCTTGTCGGTGGTCCAGACGCTCCCGTCGAAGCGCACGAAACTCGCGCCCGCGCTCTCCTCGCCGCCGAAGGCGACTGAGCCGTCGATCAGACCCGGAACGAACCACTTGAAGCCGACCGGCACCTCCCAGAGGTCGCGGCCGAGGAAGCCCGCGACGCGGTCGATCATGGTTGAGGAGACGAGCGTTTTGCCGATGGCGGCATCCGCCCGCCAGCCGTCGCGATGGCTGTACAGGTAGTCGATGGCCACGGCCAGGAAATGGTTCGGGTTCATCAGCCCGCCGTCGGGGGTGACGATCCCGTGCCGGTCGGCGTCGGCGTCGTTGCCGGTGACGATGTCAAACTCGTCCTTGTGGGCGACGACGGATGCCATCACCGAGGGGCTCGACGGATCCATCCGGATCTTGCCGTCCCAGTCCAGGGTCATGAAGCGCCAGGTGGGGTTGACGTGGGGGTTGATCACGGTCAGGTTGAGCTCGTAGCGGTCGCGGATGGCACCCCAGTAACCCACGCTCGCACCGCCCAGCGGGTCGGCGCCGATTCGGATGCCGCTGGCCTTGATGGCGGCCATGTCGATGATGTTCTCGAGGTCGTCCACGTATGCGCCGCGGAAGTCGTAGGTCTCGACCGCGCTGGGCTCGCTCATCTTGACGTCTTTGAGCCCGTCCACGATGAGCTCGTTGGCCCGGTTCGCGATCCACGCGGTGGCGTCGCTGTCGGCCGGTCCGCCGTGCGGCGGGTTGTATTTGAAGCCGCCGTCGGAGGGCGGGTTGTGGCTCGGGGTGACCACGATCCCGTCGGCCTCGTCGCTGTTCCCGGCCCGGTTGTAGGCCAGGATCGCGTGTGAGAGGGCCGGGGTGGGCACGTAGTCGTCGAACTCGTCGACCAGCACGCGGACACCGTTGGCGACGAGAACCTCGAGAGCCGTGGTGTAGGCCGGCGCGCTCAGGGCGTGCGGGTCGGTGCCGATGAAGAGCGGCCCGGTGATGCCCTGGGCCGCACGGTATTCCACGATCGCCTGGGTGGTCGCGATGATGTGGTCTTCATTGAAGGCCGAGTTGAGGGAGCTCCCTCGGTGGCCGGAGGTGCCGAAGGCCACCCGCTGGGCGGGCACCGTGACATCCGGTTTCAGGTCGTAGTACGCCTTGACCAGCGCTTCGACATCGACAAGATCAGATTCCAGGGCCGCTGTGCCCGCGCGTTCGTTCATGGTCCCCAGTCTTGCACTGCAACTAGGCTGATCTCCATGTCCGAGTCGCGCAAAGTCAGCTACAGCTTCCTCGGGCCGACGGGCACCTTCACGGAGGCGGCGCTCGCCCAGGTCGTCGAAGCCCAGGGCAAGCCCTGGCGGGCCGTGAACAATGTGGGCGAGGCGTTCGACGACGTCGTGTCCGGCCGCAGCGTGGCCGCGATGATCGCGATCGAGAATTCCGTCGACGGTGGCGTGTCCGCCACGCAGGACGCCCTCGCGAGCGTGCCCGACCTGCGCATCATCGGCGAGTACCTGGTTCCGGTGAACTTCGTCCTGGTGGCGCGGCCGGGCACCGCGCTGGCCGATGTGAAGACCATCAACGCGCATCCGGTCGCCTACGCGCAGTGCCGCCGCTGGCTGGCATCGAACCTGCCCCACCACGGCCACCTTCCGGCGTCGAGCAACGTGGCCGCCGCCGCGTCGCTGCTTGAATCCGGGCAGGCGGATGCCGCCATCGCCCCGCCCGGCATCGAGAAGCACCACGATGTGGTCGTGCTCGCCCGCAGCATCGGCGACAACGCCAACGCGGTCACCCGCTTCGTTCTCGTCAGCCGCACCACGGCCGTGCCGCCCCGCACGGGCGCCGACAAGACCAGCCTGATCGTGGAACTGCCCGAGGACCGCTCCGGCGCCCTGCTCGAGATGCTCGAACAGTTCGCCACCCGGGGCGTCAACCTCAGCCTGATCCAATCGCGCCCGATCGGTGACGCCATGGGGCGCTACCGCTTCGTGATCGACGCCGACGGTCACATCCACGACGAACGCGTCGCGGATGCGCTGCTCGGGCTGCGCCGGTTCAGCCCCCAGGTGATCTTCCTCGGCTCGTACCCGCGGGCCGACAAGCAGCCGATCGAGTTCACCTCTCGCTACAACGACGACGTCTTCATCGGCGCGCGGGCCTGGCTGCGCGGCCTGCTCGGCGATCCCGTGGCCTGAGGCGTCCAGCGGACCGGCCCTCAGGCCGTGGGGGGAACCCGCAGGACCAGGGAGACCGGGTCGGTGCGGAACGACACCGAACGCACCGGGCCGAGCGCGTCGCCGTCCACCTCGAACTCCTGGGCCTCGACCAGCACGATCCGGATGTCCGCGGCGCGCAGCGTCGTCATCACCCGCGCGGTGGTCGATTCCGTTCGGGCGATGATGCGCCGCCCCGCGGCCGAGCGGCGCAGAACACCGTTCTCCCACGTCACCCGTCGCCAGATCGCGAGCCAGCCGAGCACGCCCTTGGGCTGCAGCATCGCAATGTCGAGGATGCCGTCGTCGATGCGGGCATCCGGCAGGATCTGAATGTTGCCCGGCAGCAGGCCGCAATTGCCGATCAGGATGGTGCTCACGTGCGCGGGCCGGTGCGGCCGCCCGTTCAGGCTGTACCGGATCGAGAACGGCTTGACCCGGGGGAGCGCGCGCGCCACCGCGTCGACGTAGGCCAGCCAGCCCACCGTCCGCTTCAGCTCGGGCCGCGTGCTGGCGACCATCTGGGCGTCGATGCCGATGCCCGCCATCACGAGGAAGACGTGGTCGACGGCGTCGCCGCCGTCGGTGCGCACGGATGCCACCCCCACGTCGATCGGTTTGTCCACGCCCAGGAAGGCGACCATGGCGGCCTCGTCAAGGTTCGACAGTGGCAGGCCCAGGTTGCGGGCCAGCAGGTTGCCGGTACCGAGGGGCACGATGGCCAGAGGCACGCCGGAGCCCCGCAGCACAGAGGCGACCGCGCGAATCGTGCCGTCGCCCCCCGCCACGAGCACCAGGGACGCGCCCTGCGCCAGGGCGAGCCGTGCGGCCTGCCGGCCCGCGTCATCCGCGTCGGTCGGGAACCAGAGCGAGTCGGGCCAGCCCGACGCGGCCTCCGCGTGGGCCACGCTCGCCCGCAGGCGGGCCGGGTCCGCTTTCGTGGGGTTGTAGACGATGGCCGCCCACCGAACAACTGTCGGTTGATCGGGAGTATCCACCCGGTAAGGCTAGCAAGGTGCCGGACCATGCGCTTGTAGACTGATTCGGTGATTGATCCTGTGCTCCTGCGAGAGAATCCCGACCTCATCAAGCGTTCGCAGAAAGCGCGCGGTGCGTCGGTCGAGGCGGTCGACGATGCCCTCACTGCCGACGCCGAGCGTCGCGCCACCATCCAGGCGTACGAGTCGCTGCGCGCCTCCCAGAACCAGTTCGGCAAACAGGTGGCCTCCGCCCCGCCCGCGGAGAAGAAGGCCCTCGTCGCTCAGGCGCAGAGCCTGGCGGCCGAGGTGAAGGGCGCGGCGGCGGCGGCGGCCGAGGCCGAAACCCGGTTCACCGCGGTCGTGCGCACCCTGGCGAACCCCGTCATCGACGGCGTTCCGGCCGGCGGCGAGGAGAACTTCGCCACCCTGCGCACCCACGGCGCGGTGCCCACCTTCGACTTCGAACCGCGCGACCACCTCGAGTTGGGCGACCTGCTCGGCGCCATCGACATGGCCCGCGGTGCCAAGGTGTCCGGCGCCCGGTTCTACTTCCTGCGCGGCATCGGCGCCCGCCTCGAGATCGCGCTGATGAACATGGCGCTCGACCGGGCGCTGGCGGCCGGCTTCATCCCGTTGATCACCCCCACCCTGGTGCGGCCCGAGATCATGGATGGCACCGGATTCCTCGGCGAGCACGCCGACGAGATCTACTACCTGCCCGCCGACGACCTGTACCTCACCGGCACCAGCGAGGTCGCACTCGCCGGCTACCACTCGGACGAGATCCTGGACCTGACCGACGGTCCTCTCCGTTACGCCGGCTGGTCCACCTGCTACCGCCGTGAGGCCGGTTCGGGCGGTAAGGACACCCGCGGCATCATCCGGGTGCACCAGTTCAACAAGCTGGAGATGTTCACCTACGTGCTGCCGGAGAACGCCGAGGCCGAGCACGACCGCCTCGTCGCCCTGCAGGAAGACATGCTCCAGGCCCTCGGTCTCAGCTACCGCGTCATCGACGTGGCCGCCGGCGACCTTGGCTCCAGCGCCGCCCGCAAGTTCGACATCGAGGCGTGGGTTCCCACCCAGAACGCTTACCGCGAGCTGACCAGCACGAGCAACTGCACCACCTACCAGGCGCGCCGGCTCGACATCCGTTACCGCACCGAGTCGGGCAAGACTGCTCCCGTCGGCACCCTCAACGGAACCCTGGCGACGACCCGCTGGATCGTGGCCATGCTCGAAACGCACCAGCAGGCGGATGGCTCGGTACTCATTCCAGAGGCGCTGCGCCCCTGGCTGGGCGGCCTGGACGTCATTCGGCCGGTGGGCGCATGAAGCCCCGGACGGATGCCCCCTGGCTGGTGGCCCTCGACATCGACGGCACCACGATGCACGAGGACGGCACGATCAGTGACGGCGTCCTCGAGCAGGTGCGGCGCCTCACCGAGGCCGGCCACGAGGTCATGCTCGCCACCGGGCGCTCGTCCGCCACCACGCTTCCGGTGCGCGAACGCCTGGACATCACCCCGCGCTTCGTGGTCTGCTCGAACGGCGCGATCACCCTGCACCGCGACCCGGACGCCCCCACCGGCTACCGGCGAGAATGGGTCGAAACCTTCGATCCGACCGATGTGCTCCTGCAGATCCGCTCGCACCTGGTCGGCGCCCGGTACGCCGTCGAAGACGAGCACGGCTTCTACCGCTACACCGCGACGTTCCCGGACGCCACGATCGGGCTGGACAGCGAGCATGTCGAGTTCGACGACCTTCTGCGCCAGGACGCCACCCGGGTGGTCGTCATCTCGCCGGACCACGACATGGAGGATTTCCTCCAGATCGTCGACCGGATGGGACTGAACCGGGTGAGCTACGCCATCGGCTGGACCGCCTGGCTCGACATCGCCCCCGACGGTGTGAACAAGGCCACCGCCATGGAGCGGGTGCGCGCCGAGTTCGGGATTCCGCGCAGCCGCGTGATGGCCGTCGGCGATGGGCGCAACGACATTGAGCTGCTGGAGTGGGCGTCGATCCAGGGCCGGGGAGTGGCCATGGGGCAGGCTCCGCACGAGGTTCTCACGGCGGCCAGCGAGATCACCGGCGCCGTTCACGACGACGGGCTCGCCCTCGTTCTGAGGAGCCTGTAGGCGGTGCCCAGCCCGCTGCCAGCATCCTCTGGCACTGTGGTAAGTCTGCGAGCGGCTAGAATCGGTCGGTATTCGCTAGTCCGCGACCGCGTGTTCCATCAGCGCAGCCGGCAGCGAACCGGGAGGGCTGTCCGAGCGGCCGATGGAGCCAGTCTTGAAAACTGGTGGGCAGAGATGTCTCGTGGGTTCGAATCCCACGCCCTCCGCACCTCGATTATGCACGACCTGCACTAACGAAGGGACCTGAGTGAGCGACGAATTGCGCCCCCGCTCGACACGATCGAAGAAGCTCAGCACCATCGCCCGCCATGGTCGACTGCCCCGCTCCAACCCGTTCATGACTGTCGCCAAGGTGCTCGCCGCGTCTCTGGCCGTGCTGCTCGTGAGCGGCGTATCCGTTGCCGCGATCGCGACCTACGATGTCGCCGCGAGCGTGCAGGAAAGCGTACAGCTGGCCGACGAGACCGAGGGCCCTGCTCCGAAGATCGATGCCATCCCGGGTGGCGTGAACCTCCTGGTCGTCGGCAGCGACAGTCGTAAGGGGCAGGACCCCGCATTCGGCAGCGCGGACGACTCTGCCGACCTCAACGACGTGACCATGCTGCTGCACATCTCCGAGGACCACAGCAACGCCTCCGTGATCAGCTTCCCCCGGGACATGTACGTTTCCATCCCCGAGTGCCCGAACCCCAAGGGTGGCACCTTCGACGCGAGGAACAACCAGAAAATCAACACCACGCTCGGCAAGGGCGGACTGGCGTGCACGGTGCTCACGGTGGAGAAGCTCACCGGCCTGGACATCCCCTACGCGGCTGAGGTGCAGTTCAGCGGCGTCATGGCCATGTCCACCGCGGTCGGCGGCGTGCCCGTCTGTGTCGCCGAAGACATCGAGGACGAGTACACGGGCACCTATCTGGAGGCCGGAATGCACACGCTGGAAGGCGTCGACGCGCTGCAGTTCCTGCGCACCCGCCACGGCATCGGCGACGGCAGCGACCTGACCCGGATCAGCAACCAGCAGGTGTTCCTCTCCTCGCTCATGCGCACGGTCAAGAGCGCCGAGACACTCACCGACCCGCTCAAGGTCTATTCGCTGGCCAAGGCCGTCACGGCCAACATGAGCCTGTCCACAAACCTCAACGACGTCTCTACGCTGGCGTCGATCGCAGTGGCGCTGAAGGACATCGACCTCAGCAAGGTCGTCTTCGTGCAGGTACCGACCGGTAACGTCGACGGCGGGGTGGAAGCGATCGAACCCGACTTCGAGAACCTCTTCGCGGCCGTCGCCGCCGATGATTCGCTCCAGCTGGCCGGTACGACCGGAGGCGGGGCAACCCTGGACCCGAACGCCCCGGTGACCGCGGATCCTGCTCCGGCTGCTCCGGCTGCTCCGGCCGACCCGGCCGACCCGGACGACCCGGACGCCGTCGCTGATCCCGCAGCCCCGGATGAGGCCGTGACGGATCCATCCACGACCGTGCTGTCTGATTCGGTGACCGGTCAGACCGCCGGCGACCTCACCTGCTCGGTGGGGCGCACGCTCGACCAGCAGTAGCGCCGGGCGGCCTCCGCTGGCCTCGGCTGGCCTCGGTTCGTGCGGATGCCGTCTGTACCGTTATGATTGTCCACGTGTGTTTGCATTGCAGGCACCAAGGAGACGTCGCATAGTACGGCTTAGTGCACCACCCTGCTAAGGTGGAGTACCCTTCACGGGGTACCGTGGGTTCAAATCCCACCGTCTCCGCACCTGTTCCCCCGCATCCTGTTGTTCACGGATGTGGGGGTTTTTTCTGCCCGGCAGCCCCCAGTGACCCGACCCCGGCAACTCACGTTGATGCCGGTCGAGCCTGTCGAGACCCGAGACGAGACCCGAGACGTGAGCCTGCCTGTCGAGGCCCGGCACGCGAGCCTGCTTTCCGACCCCCTGCCCGGTGTCCTCCCGCGGCCCGCCAGGTTCTGGTCGGGTCGTAGCAGTACGGTGCCCGGACTTCCGGTTTGCCGCGGATCATGCGGATTTCCCAGCCCGAGGTGTCGATGCTGTGGTGGTGGTACCAGCAGAGCAGCACCCCGTTGTCGATGTCGGTTTTCCCGCCGCGGCACCAGGGGATCACGTGGTGCACCTCGCACCAGGCTGCGGGAACTTCGCAGCCGGGAATGGTGCAGCCGCCGTCGCGGGCGGCGATCGCGCGGCGCTGGGCCCGGTTGAAGAACCGCTTCTCGGTGCTGAGGGTGAGCACGTCGTTGCCCTCGCCGAGCACGATCTCCTGGAAGCCGCCGGCGCAGAGGGCCTGCACCACGGATTTCATTGAAATGGGTGCTTCGACCCCGTCGGCCCAGCCGACCCCGCGCCCTGCGGCGAGGTCGGCCTGGTTCACGTGGATCATGACCGTGGGGGAGGCGCCGCCCATGCTCGGGGTGCCGGGGTCGCGGGTGGCGGCTTCGAGGACGCCGCGGAGGATGTCGGCGCGTTTCTCGCCGCCGGTGCGGTCGTCGCCGAGGGCTGCCGCTTCGGCGCCCGGGATCATCTGGCCCGATTCCATCAGCGCCTGCTCCTCGGCTGTGGGGAATGCGGGGGCGGCGTGGGCGGAGAGGTAGGTGTCGAAGAGGCCGTTCAGGATGCCGCGAAACTCGGGGGTGACGCCGCCGCGGAGCGGGTAGAGACCGTCCCGGAAGAGCCCGAAGCCGACGGTGCTGCGGGCCTCGGCAACGGGCTCGGTGGGTGCGGTGCCGTCGGGATCGAGGTGCGCCTGCCACTGCGTGGCGAGACCGCGCACGAGGTCGGCCGGGAACGCGAACCCCTCACCGGGCAGCCCGCGGGTTTCCTCGGTGATCGCGCCGGTCGCATTGGCGACCAGGGTGCGTTCGGCGGCGCCGAGGTCGTCGGGCGCGACCCGTGCAGCGACCTTGTCGAGGGCCGTGACGAGGTTCTCGGCCGCGTCCACTCCGAGATCACCCGTCGTGAGGGCATCCGCCACGGCCGGGTAGTAGGGCGGCAGCATGCTGGTGCCGGCCAGACGCGGGACCACGTTGTCGCCGAGCCGCACCCGCCGGTTCGCCTCCCGGGCGGAGACGCGGGTCAGACGGGTGATCAGGTCGACGCCGCTGCTAGCGCCGTGCTTGTACGCGAGGGACTCGTGGCCCAGGATGCGCCGGGACCGCTGAGAGATGTCGGCGGCGGATGCGACTCTGGCGGCATCGACCCGGCGACCGAGGTCTTCGACCGTGCCCAGCACGCTCATGGCGTCGGCCTCGCTCAGGAGGGAGAAAGCGACCGAGTCGAGCACGGTCGCGGCCAGGTCGCGCGCCTGCTGGAGCTGCTGCACGAGGGACGGTGGGGAAGCCAGGGAAGACGCGGAAGCCGGTGCCTCGGAAAGAACCGCCTGCGGTGAGGCGGTGGGGCGGTGCGGAGTGGGGGCTCCTGCCATGCCTCAATTGTAAGAGACTTCGAATGTCAAGTCAAGAGATTTTCTTAACTTTAGAATGTCATTACTCCGACGGTAGAGGCGCTATTCGAGGAGTGCTCGCCGGGTTTCAA
>DATISQ010000336.1:0-3899 GCA_035581905.1 Cryobacterium sp. | reverse complement strand
GGAGGCCCGCAGCCAGCTGGACTCCCTCGGCGCCGTCAACACGCAGATCACCGTCACCAGCGACCTCGACGAGTTCTCCATCTCCGCGCTGTCCGCCTCGCCCGTGGACGCCTTCGGCGTGGGCACGTCGGTGGTGACCGGTTCAGGCTCCCCCGCCGCGGGGATGGTCTACAAGCTCGTCGCGCACCGCGACGACGCCGGCGAGTGGGTGCCCGTCGCCAAGACCTCGCCCGCAAAGATCTCGGTCGGCGGCCGCAAGCGGGCCGTGCGCCGACTCGACGCCGCGGGGATCGCACGGGCCGAGGTCATCCTGATCGGCGAGGATCCGGCCGACACCACCCCGCCCGCCGAGCCCTCGGGCCGGGACCGGGTGCTGCTGGTCCCTCTGATCACCGACGGCGTGATCGACGAACGCTACCTCGGGGCGGCCGGCACGACCCGCGCCCGCCTGCACCACGCATCCGTCATGCAGGAGCTGCCGATCGAGGCCTTCCGCCTCGGCCGCGGCGACCCCGTCATCCCGACCCTGTACCGGTAGTGCTCAACCGGTAGTCAGGCCTTCATCTTCTCGTAGATGGCCTTGCAGGTCGGGCAGACCGGGAACTTCTCCGGGTCGCGTCCGGGCAGCCATTTCTTGCCGCAGAGGGCGCGCACCGGTTTGCCGGAGATGGCCGACTCGAGAATCTTGTCTTTGGGCACGTAGTGCGAGAAACGTTCGTGGTCGCCCGGCTCGATCTGCTCCTGGTTGATCAGCTCTTCGAGCTCGCGGTCGAGCGTCGAGGTGCCGCCGCCTGCGCCCGGGTTGCCGGGTTCTGCGATGCTCGCGCGAAAATGTTCAGTCATGCGTCCAGTCTAAACAAACCGCGGGCGCATGGGCAGGCCCGCGTGGTCATCGCCGCGAGTCTGATCTCGGTGCCGAGATCGACGGTTCCGGTCCAGTTCGGCAGATGTGCCGCTCGATCTCGACCGGAAGTGTCGAACTCGACGGATGCCTAGGCCCGGATGGCGGAGGAGATCATCTCCGGCCCGCGCCGCTCGAACGCGAGCGAACCCGCCCAGACCCCGCCGACGAGCGTGATCAGGCCGATGCCGACGCCCAGCGCGAGCGCCGGGATGTTCCAGACCGGGTCGACGAAGATGCCGAGCAGAGCGCAGGCCAGCACCGGCAACGACAGCAGGATCGACCCGGCGAAGGTGAACGTCTGGATCAGCGCGGCCGCGGTGTCGGACGCCTGCGGTTGGGAGAAGGGGCTGTCTCCCGGCTTGGTGGCCGGGTAGGGGAAGCGGACCGACGAATAGCTCGAGAGTCCGAGCCCGGTCAACAGGATGCTGGTGCTCACCCCCAGGACGGACGGCATCACCGCCCAGTCGCCGTAGACCGACACGCTGATCGCCGATCCCGCCGCGATCATCGGGATCCCGACGAAGAGCGCCGGAACCAGGCGCCCCATCCGGTCCTCGAATCCGCGGGTGCCGGAGGCCACATGCAGCCAGACCGCAGTGTGGTCCATGGCGACGTCGTTGTGCAGGGTCCAGCCCAGGAACACACTCATGAGCGGCACCGGCAGCAACGCGAGATAGGAGATGGGCAGCCCCGCGAAGTTCAACGGCAGGATGACGATCACGGGGATGACCGGGATGATGATCACCGACATCCAGTACCGGGAGTCGCGGCGCCAGTAGGTGAGGCTGCGGGCGGCGATCGCACCCATCGCGGTGTGCGGCATGCTGTCGAACCACCCGAGCCCGCCGTACTGGCGGGCCGGCGCCTCACGGCCCGGCGTGACGAGCATCCGTGCCACCAGACCCTGCCAGGCCAACCACAGCAGGTACACCGTGAACGTGGCCAGCAGCAGCTTGAACACGGCCGCCCCCCAGAGCCCGGTGGCGGCATCCCCGGGAACGGCCCAGGCCGCGCCGAGTGGCGTCCAGCCGAGGATGCCCGCCAGCCCGCCGATCAGGTCGAGGCCGTACCGGCCCCAGTCGAAGTTGAACGCCAGAAGCACGACGGGGGCCATCATGACCAGAAGCAGCACTCCGACGATCCCCGTGAATTCCCGTGATCGACGCGTCGCCAGGAGGAACGCCGCCAGCGACGTGCTCACCCGAGAGACGAGCATGCAGGTGGCCAGCAGCAGCGCCGCGGAGAGGAGGGCCAGCAGCGTCTCGACGGGGCCGCGGGACCAGGTCACGACGGTGCCGAGCAGCACGACCGCGAGTACGAACGCGGGCACCCCGACCAGCGAGGACAGCGCCAGACCGAGCGACAACCGCCGGGTAGGGATGCCCATGGTCGCGAATTTGCGCGGGTCCATCGTGTCGTCGATCCCGAAGATGAGCGGGAACAGCAGGAAGCCGAACACGACGAGCGACCCGGCCACGACCATGCCGTCGCGAATGGCCACCGCGTCTCCCGTGAAGCGGAGTCCCACGAGCACCACGAAGAGGACGACGGCCAGGGCGAGGCCGTAGAGCAGGCCGATCACGATGCCGACGACCTGCCAGGGGCTGCGCCGGAACAGATTGGCGAGCAGGCGGACCTTCAGTCCGAGAAACTGTGCAACCACTCCATGCCCTCCGCCACCTTGCGTCCGCCGGCCAGCTCGATGAACCGTTCCTCGAGCGTGTTCTCGCCGCGAACCTCGTCGATCGTGCCGGATGCCAGCACCGCGCCCTGCACGATGATGGCGACATGATCGCAGACACGCTGGATCAGGTCCATGCCGTGGCTCGACAGCACGACCGTTCCGCCGCTGGCGACGTATTTCTGCAGGATCTCGGTGACGTTGACCGCGGACACCGGGTCCACCGACTCGAACGGTTCATCGAGCACGAGCAGCCGCGGCGAGTGGATCATCGCGCAGGCCAGTGCGATTTTCTTGGTCATGCCGGCCGAGTAATCGGCGACGAGACGATTGAGGGCGTCTTCGAGGCCGAAGGCCGTTGCCAAATCGGCCGAGCGCCGCCGCACAGTGACGTCGTCGAGGCCCCGGAGCACCCCGGAGTAATAGAGCAGCTGGGCTCCGGTCAGGCGGTCGAACAGGCGCAGCCGGTCTGGCAGAACACCGATGATGCGCTTAGCGGCGATCGGGCTCCCCCAGACATCGATGCCGTTGACCGTGACGGTGCCTGCATCCGGCCGGAGCATCCCGGTGACCATGGACAGCGTCGTGGTCTTGCCGGCGCCGTTGGGACCGACGATCCCGTAGAAGGATCCGGCACGAACCTCGAGATCGATGCCCGCTACCGCGACGGTCCGGCCGAAACTCTTCTGCAGACCACTGACCGCCAGCACCACGGGTGATGCGGGATCGAGCACGGCCGGTGCGATCACCGGGGCACGCTTGCGGGGGGCGCGCTTGAAGACGGGCCGCTTCTGGGATGGGTGCGCGCCGGCAGGCTGCACCTCGGATGTCGCGAGCGCGGTCAAGGACGTTTCGTCCACGGACGACTCGGCCGCGAGGAGCGCACCGACCAGGACCGGCTCGGGCTCCCCCTCGGCCGACAGCAAGAACTCCGGCAGAACCTGCGTGGCAGGCTCAGGGAAGGGTTCGACAGATTCCGGCTCGTCAGGTTCTGGTTCGACAACCGGTTCAACGAGCGCAGGCTCGACGGGTTCAGGCTCGACGGGTTCAGGTTCGACGGGTTCAGGTTCGACGGGCTCGGGTTCGACGGGCTCGGGCGCAGCATTGGCAACGGCCTCAGCCGCTGCGGCAGCAGCCAGGGCGGCCGCTCGCGTGACCGCAGCCCGAGCTGCGCTGGCCTTCGCCGCGCTGGACCGAGCCGCACCGGTTTTCACAACGGACTCCGACTTCGCGGCTGCCGTTCGGGCGGCTGTGGCGCGGGCGGCCGTCGCGCGTGCGGGGGCGGCGTCCGTCTCCGGCAACGTAGCGGGCTTT
>DATISQ010000335.1:0-4898 GCA_035581905.1 Cryobacterium sp. | reverse complement strand
ATCGTCGCGCACGGCTACCTGCTGGTGTCCTGGGCGGCGGGCGTGTTTGTGGACGCGGCCCCGGGGCCGGGGCTCGCGAACTCCGGACTGGAGAAGTTGCGGTTCGTCACCCCGGTGTCGCCCGGCGACAGCATCCGGGTCACCCTGACGGCCAAGCGGATCACCCCGCGCGAGACCGACGAGTATGGCGAGGTGTGCTGGGACGCCGTCCTGCACAACCAGAACGATGAGGTCGTTGCCACCTACGACGTGCTCACCCTGGTCGCCAAGGAGTAGCCCGCCAGCCTCCGCCGGAGCGCTGCGGCGCATCCGGCGGGGGTGCACGGTAACGGTTCACCCGATCCGGGTGGTGTAATCGGGGGTCTCTCGTCCCAATATCGGGAGTTGCAAGCGGGGCTTCCTCGGGAGAGGTGGGTCCCGAGGACAGACACCGAGTCGCGGTAGCCGTCGCGGTCGTCACGCGGTAGATGTAGCTGCAGAACACGCGTCCAGGGCATTCGGCCCGTTTCACCACCGGGGGAGAGGGCCGGATGCTGACAGTCACCGAAAGGGAGAGCCCCCATGACGAAATCGGTCCGCAGACAGAACACGGGCGCCCTGATCGGCCTACTCGCCGCGGTCGCTCTTCTCACCGGGTGCGCCCAGTCGGAGCCGAGCGCGTCACCGACTCCGGCCGCCACCAGTGACGCCTCAGAGGCTCCCACCGGTACGCCGCCCACCGAGGAGCAGACCGCCTGGGCCGGCGAGGTCTGCTCGTCGACGGCCACCCTGAAAGCAGATGTGCAGGGCCTGGTGTCCACGGCCGCAGCCGGGGGAGACGACGTCTCGGCCCGGCTGAACACTCAGATGGTGACCATCAAGACGTCGGTGGCCACCCTCACGGAGACGATCAAGGCCGTGCCGAGGGGCAGCGAGGACGATCCCGAGGTGGCCGCCGTCAGGGAATCCTCGGATGACCTCAGTTCCTCGATCTCCGACCTCGAGGCGAGCGTGGCCTCGGTGGAGGGCGCAACCGGTACGGCCCTGGTTGCCGCGCTCGGCTCGGTCGCCAGCGACGCCGGCGCTTCCCTGACGGCACTTGCCGCCACGGTGTCGGCGATCACCGCGGCCGCCGCAGACGGCACGAGCACGATCGGCCAGGCTTTCGACGACGCACCGGAATGCACCTCTCTGACCCGGTAGGCCATTCTGGCCATTTCAGATGCCCGGACTGTCACCGACGGATGTCGTCAGGCGGCCGCCTCGGCGGACACCGGCAGGTTGGCCAGTCGCCATTCCAGCATCCCCTCGTTCAATCGCGTTGCCTGGCGGCCGCTCCGGTGCAGCACGTCGATCGCCTCGTAGGCGAGCACGCAGTACGCGCCGCGGCAGTAGGCCACAACGGCGCGGTCCAGCGGCAGCTCACCCAGTCGGTCGCTGAGTTCCTCAAGGGGGATCGAGAGGGCGCCGGGGATGTGCGCGGCCCGGTATTCCTGCCGTGGCCGCACATCCAGCACGGTGATCGTCCCCGCGGTCGCCCGTGCGAGAAGTTCCTCCCGGCTGATCTCTTCGTGCGCCGGGTCGCTCCGCGCGTCGGATTCATCGAGGCCCAGATAGGCGATGCGCTTGGATTCGACGTCTGCGAGGTGGGTCTGCGCGACGGCGCGCATCAGGCTGAAAAGCCGGGCGACATCGTCCCCGGCGAGTCGGTAGTGAATCCGGGTGCCCTCCCGGCGGGTGCTGACCAGACCCGCGTGTTTGAGGGTTTGCAGGTGGGCGGAGGCGGTCGTCAGCCCCAGACCCGCCGCGCTGGCCAGCGATTCCACCGTGCGTTCGCCCTGGGCGAGCAGGTCGACCAGCTCGAGGCGCTTGCCGCTGCCGAGGGCCTTGCCGACGCGCGCGAACTCCTCGAACAGCGCCGACTTCTTCTCCGGATTACCCATTCGCTACCTCCCCGTTGACTTCAGATTAGTATATTCTAGTAATCCATGTTGTATTGGAATAACAATCTCCCCCGCCGAGCGGGTCGCCCCTGGAGGCCGGACAATGAGCCAGACATCGAACACGGCCGATGACCGGACGGGTGTGCACCGAGGCATCGTCCTGGGCCTCCGGCAGAACTTCCCCCAGTTCATGCTGCTCGTCGCGATCAACGCGCTGGTCGGCGGAACGCTCGGCCAGGAGCGAACGGTGTTGCCGCTGCTGGCGGACGAAGTCTTCCAACTCGACCGGTACACGGGCGCGCTGACCTTCATCCTCGCCTTCGGCCTGGCCAAGGCCGGCACCAATTATTTCGCCGGCACCCTCTCCGACCGGTACGGTCGCAAGCCCGTGCTGGTCGCGGGCTGGCTGATCGCCATCCCCGTTCCCATCCTCCTCATCCTGGGCCCGACCTGGGGCTGGATCGTCGCCGCAAACGTGATCCTCGGCATCAGCCAGGGATTGACCTGGTCGACCACCGTGGTCATGAAAATGGACCTCGTCGGCCCGAGCCGTCGCGGCCTCGCCATGGGATTCAACGAGGCGGCCGGCTACCTCGGCGTCGCCGCCACGGCACTGGCCACCGGATACATCGCCGCCGAGTACGGGCTGCGTCCCGGCCCGTTCCTGCTCGGTGCGGCCTTCATCGCCCTGGGCCTCGGGCTGTCCGTGATCTTCGTTCGAGAAACGCACCAGCACGCCAAGGTCGAGGCCGCCAACCACGTGTCCGTGCACGCCCACGCCGGTTCCCTCAGCAATCGCGAGGTGTTCACCCTCACCAGCTTCCGGGACCGGTCGTTGTCCTCGATCAGCCAGGCCGGGATGGTCAACAACCTCAACGACGGCCTCGCCTGGGGACTCTTCCCCATCCTGTTCGCCGCAGCCGGGCTCAGCATCGAACGCATCGGCATCCTGGCCGCCGTCTACCCGGCGGTCTGGGGAGCCGGGCAGCTCATCACCGGCGGACTTTCCGATCGGATCGGCCGCAAATGGCTGATCGTCGGCGGAATGATCGTTCAGGCCGTCGCCCTGGGCCTGGTTGCCGCCGGGGACAGCTTCGGGGTCTGGCTGGCCGCGGCCATCCTGCTCGGGGCCGGCACCGCCATGGTCTACCCGACGCTGCTCGCCGCGATCGGCGACGTCGCCCACCCTGAATGGCGCGCCCGCTCGGTGGGCGCCTACCGGTTGTGGCGGGACGGGGGCTTCGCCGTGGGCGCGCTGCTCTCCGGGCTACTGGCCGACGCTTTCGGCATCCCCACGGCGGTCGCCGTCGTCGCGGCGCTGACCGCGGCATCCGGACTCATCGTGGCCCTGCGGATGCGCGGAGGCGACCATCTGCAAACACGCAGACTGTGAAACGTGCTGCGCTGCTAGCGAGACTTCTCGGCTTCCGGCAACGCGGAGTGGCGTTCTCCGCGCTTCGGCGGCACGTACGAGCAGGTGTCGCCGGCGCACAGCTGCGGCTTCTGCTTCGCGAACGCCCGCTGCAACTCGCAGCCGACGCAGATGCCGAACGCGCTTTCGATGAACAGAAGCGACAGGCAGAGGCTGCACAGCGCGAGGGTGATGCCATTGCTGACGTTGAGGAATCCCATCACTCCGCAGGAGATGAACGCCATCACCAGGCCGAACGACCAGGCCAGCTTCTTCTGCGCTGCGCCCACCCACTCAGGTCGTTGGGCTCGAACCAGCAGTGAGCCCACGATGAGGCTCGGGGTGTACTTGGTGCCAACGAAGAGGCGAAAAATCATGTCGAACATGAAGATCGCGCCGAACATGCGCAGCGGCTGATAGTCGTCCGTGAGAGCGGCGATCATGAAGGCAATGATTCCGCCAAGGAACAGCAGACCGGCGGATGCCCGAATGGCCCGTTCGTTGACCACGGGAATGTCGATGCCGTCGACGAACTCGCCGATGACGGGCTGTTCCTGGGTAGTCATGAATTCGTCTCCTGCAGTGTTGAAATCTCGTCCATGGCCTGGATGCCCCCGGCGCGGTAGGCCTCCCAGTCGCGGTCCTGTCGGGAGCCGGGCATGATCTGGTCAGCCCAGCGGCCGCTCACGGCGGCGGCTTCTGAAACGATCTGCCCGGCACCGGTGTCGTCGGTGAGTCGTCGCGACAGCTCACCGAGAGCGGCCACCTTTCCTTCCAGGAACTTGGCGGCGGGGTGCGAGCGACCGTCCTTCGCAAGGGCGCACGAGGACGTGTCGCCCAGCAGCACCGACCACTCGTGGGCCGCCTGGGCCCGGGAGCCCAGAATGTTCGTTCTGGTGAGGCCTGTGGTCCCGTCAGCCGCCATTGCGGCAAGTGCATCGATCGGACTCCGCGACTCCGTAGAGCGCGTCCTCGATGTGCTGGCCGCAGCCGTCCCAGGTCGCCTTCTTGCAGGTTGAACACGTGATCTGATAGCACATGGTTGTCCTCTTTCTTTGTCTGTGGGTCGAGAATAACATACCCCCTGGGGTATTTGCACAATCAGAAAAAAGGTGGGCAGAGAATTCTCTGCCCACCCTTTGACTTGAGGTGTCTTATTTAGCGGTAACCGTGATGAGAGGGCTTCCGACCTCTACCTGGCCAGACGCTGCCTGGTCGACCGATCCGAACTTCTTCGGGTTGGTCACGAGAACGGGGGTGACCAGCGAGTAGCCGGCCTCCTCGATCACCTTGCGGTCGAAGGTCACCAGCGGAGTACCCGCCTCGACTCGGTCGCCCGCGGCCACCTTGACGGTGAATCCCTTGCCGGCCAGGTTCACGGTGTCGATGCCCACGTGAATGAGCATTTCAACTCCGCTGTCGAGGCGCAGCCCGAAGGCATGGCCGGTCGCCTGAGCTACGAGAACCTTGCCTGCAGCAGGTGCGTATACGGTGTCCTCGGTCGGATCGATTCCGACGCCAAGCCCGACGATTCCCTTGCTGAACACGGGGTCCGGAATTTCGGC
>DATISQ010000334.1:0-7783 GCA_035581905.1 Cryobacterium sp. | reverse complement strand
GAGCGGATGTCGTCGACCATGGCGAGCATCGCGGGCGTGTGCGCGAGCGCGGCGACCGCGGCCGCCTGCGTCAGCGCGGACAGGTGGTAGGGCAGGCGCACCAGTCGGAGCGCATCCGTCACGGCCGGGTCGGCCGCCAGGTATCCGACGCGGACGCCGGCGAAGGCGAACGCCTTGCTCATGGTGCGGGACACCAGCAGGCGTTCCCGACCGGGCAGCAGGGTGAGGGCGCTGGGCTCGTCGTCCGGACCGAACTCGGCGTACGCCTCGTCGACGACGACGATGCCGTCGGTCGCGTTATAGACGGCCGCGATCGTCTCCAGGGACAGAGGCGTGCCGGTGGGGTTGTTCGGCGAGCAGAGAAAGACGAGGTCCGGTGCGACCCGGTCGACCCACTCGACGGCTGTGGCCGGGGAAAGTTCAAATTCGGCATCCCGCCCGCCCGCGATCCAACGCGTCCCGGTGCCGGAGGCGAGCAGCGGGTACATGGAGTAGGTGGGCACGAAGCCGAGGACGGACCGACCCGGGCCGCCGAAGGCCTGCAGCACCTGCTGGAGCACCTCGTTGGAGCCGTTGGCCGCCCAGATGTTCTCGCGGGTCAGACCGTGACCGAGGTACCGGGACAGGGACTCGCGTAACTCGGTGAACTCCCGATCGGGGTACCGGTTCACGGTCGTGACCGCCACCGCCAGCGCCGCCACGATGTCGCGCGCCACCTCCGCCGGGATGCCGTGGGTGTTCTCATTCACGTTCAGAGCCACCGGCACGTGCAGCTGAGGAGCCCCGTAGGGAGTGAGTCCGCGCAGATTGTCGCGGAGGGGCAGGTCGCTGAGACTGGTCACTCCCCCCATGTTACCGGGGAGCCGCTGGCGGCGGCTCGTCGTGGGTGGTCACGTCGTGAATAGACAGGTCGTGAATAGACAGGTCGCGGATAGTCAGGTCGGAAAGAATTCAGAGATCGTTCGGCAGAGCCAGCCGCTGACCGGGCTGCACACTGTCGGAGGGCAGCTGGTTGAGATTCACGATCTCGGCGATCACCTCGCGGGGATCGGAGGTGGGCGCGATGGTCTCGGCGAGCTGCCAGAGCGACTGCCCCGACTGAATGGTGACGTAGTCGAAGGCCGTGGCCACGCGGCCGACAGCCGAGCTCTCGGCGGCGGCGATGCCGCCGTTGAGAGCGAGAGCCAGGGCCGCGGCCACCACAGGGACGGCAGCCAGCGAGGTGAAGACGACGCGACCGCGCCGGGTGAGTCGGAGCCGGGTGCGACCGGTCGCCATGGGGGTGCTCAGTTCAAGTGCAGTGCTCATTTCATACCTCCTGTGAGAAGACGCATCCGGCTCTCGGCCGGGAGAGCCGAATACGAACTTATGTTCCGAATGTATATTCGATTATTCGAACAATCAAGCCCTTTTCAGCAGTTTCTGAAAAGAATTTTCCGACCCACTCGAATACATGTTTGTTTAATGAGCAAGACGCGGATACAGTTTCGATTGTTGATTGAAACTCAATCAGGCACCCCCGACATTCGCGTGAATCGGCGGCATTCGCTGCCTGCCGCCAACGCATCCATCGAAACGAGGAGCGACGAACGTGGCACAAAACACCAGCGGTCCCCGCGACAAGGGCGGCACCAGACGACGTAAAAGCCTGAGCGAGAAACAGCTCGCCATCCTGGACGTCATCCAGCGCTCGGTCAGCCAGCGCGGCTATCCGCCGAGCATGCGCGAAATCGGCGACGCCGTCGGCCTCTCGTCCCTGTCGAGCGTCACCCACCAGCTCAACCAGCTGGAATTGAGCGGGTACCTCCGCCGGGACCCGAACCGTCCCCGTGCACTCGAGGTGCTCATCGAGGTTCCGCACGCGCCCGAAGACACGACGTCCGGCGCCTCGGAGAGTTTCCACACCGGCGTGCAGGTCGGCGATGCCGCCATGGTCCCGCTCGTCGGGCGCATCGCCGCGGGAATTCCGATCACGGCCGAACAACAAATCGACGAGATCTTCCCGCTTCCCCGCCAACTCGTGGGCAAGGGCGAGCTGTTCATGCTCAAGGTCTCCGGCGAATCCATGATCGACGCGGCCATCATGGACGGCGACTGGGTCGTCGTGCGTCAACAGAAAACCGCCGAAAACGGTGAAATCGTCGCGGCCATGCTCGACAACGAGGCCACCGTGAAGGTGTTCCGCCAGCGCGACGGCCACACCTGGCTACTCCCCCGCAACACGAACTACGAACCCATCGTCGGCGACCACGCCGAGATCCTGGGCAAGGTTGTGGCGGTACTGCGGTCCGTTTAACACCTCGGCACCTCAGCACCTCAGCCTGACTCTTGGTCTCGAAGGGCTCGACCAACATCGTGGGGCCTTGGCTGCGTTGGGCACCACAGGGTACTTCTGGCCGGGCACGAACACCGTTTGGTGTCGTGCCCGGCCTCTTTTTGTGGGGTCTTCGCCGATTTTTTTCGGGGGGCGTGGCGGTTGTTCCTGATGTTGACGAACTCCGGCTCGTGGACCGCGGCGCGTGGTGAATGAGCGCTGCAACGGTCGTGTGGTTCGAGTCCGGGACTTACCTCAACTCGTCCCGAACGAATTCGACACCGGCGCGGCGTTCCGCCCGTGATGAATGGCGTCCCCGGAATCCGACCCGCTCAGACCTTCCGAGAGGGACATACCCCAACGATCAGGGCTCACTCAGTCAGGCAGGGACGGTAGAGGCCAATCGTGCGCGGACCGCGCGGGTGGCGGCGAGCATGTTGTGGAGGGACTCGACCGTTTCTGCATAGCCGCGGGTTTTGAGGCCGCAGTCCGGGTTCACCCAGAGCTGGCCGGCCGGGATGGCCGCCGCGGCGCGCTCGAGCAGGTCTGTGAGCTCGGCCACACCCGGCACGCGCGGCGAGTGGATGTCCCACACGCCCGGGCCGATGCCGTGGTCGAAGCCGTGGGCCTGGATTTCGCCCACCACCTCCATGCGGGAACGTGCCGCCTCGATGCTGGTCACATCGGCGTCAAGGTTGCGGATCGCGTCGATGACCACCCCGAACTCCGAATAGCAGAGGTGAGTGTGGATCTGGGTGGCCTCGGCCGCCCCACCCGTCGCCAGGCGGAAGGATCCCACCGACCAGTCCAGGTAGTCCGCCTGATCCTTCTGCTTCAGCGGCAGCAGCTCCCGCAGCGCGGGTTCGTCGACCTGGACGATCTGGATGCCGGCCGTCTCGAGGTCGGCGATCTCGTCCCGGAGCGCCAGGGCCACCTGTCTGGCCGTGTCACCGAGCGGCTGGTCGTCGCGCACGAACGACCAGGCGAGGATCGTGACCGGGCCGGTGAGCATTCCCTTGACGGGCTTGTGCGTGAGCTCCTGCGTGTAGGCCGACCACTCGACCGTGATCGGCCGCGGCCGGGACACATCACCCCAGAGGATCGACGGGCGCACGCACCGGCTGCCGTAGGACTGCACCCAGCCGTTCTCGGTGACCGCGAAGCCGTCGAGGTTCTCGGCGAAGTACTGCACCATGTCGTTGCGCTCCGGCTCGCCGTGCACGATCACGTCGAGGCCGATGTCTTCCTGCAGGGCGACGACGCGACCGATTTCGGCGCGCATCAGGTCCCGGTAGTCCGCGGCGCTCAGCGAACCCGTGAGCAGTTGCGCCCTGGCCCGACGGATGTCCCCGGTCTGCGGGAAAGAACCGATCGTGGTCGTCGGCAGGAACGGCAGCCCGAGAGCAGCCTCCTGCGCCCCCACCCGGGCCGCGTAGTCGCCGCGGGTGAAGTCGGCCGGGGTGAGCGCCTCGGCACGCACCCGCACGGCGCCGTCCCGCACCCCGGGAGCCCCCCGACGCGCGTCGAGGGCCGCGGCGGCCGCCGCGAAATCGGCCTCGATGGCGGACCGCCCCTGGGCGAGCCCGCGGGCGAGCGTGGCGATCTGCGAGATCTTCTGGTCGGCGAAGGCCAGCCAGCTCTTCAGGTCGTCGTTCAGCACCGGCTCGTCCTCGACGTCATGCGGCACGTGCAGCAGCGAGGTCGAGGTGGAGACCGTGATCCGCGGCGAGAGGCCGGCCAGGCCGGCCGCCGTGTCGAAGGCGGCGGCCAGGTCGCCGCGCCAGATGTTGTGGCCGTCGATGACGCCGGCCACCAGAGTGGTTGTGGCCAGTCCGGGAGTCTCCGCGGGCACGGTGCCCCGCACGAGGTCGAGGCCGATGGCTTCCACCGACGTGGCGGCGAGAACGGGCAGGGCGTCGTCGAGGCTGCCGTAGGGCGCTGCGACGAAGAGGGCAGGGCGCTGGGCGAGGGCGCCGAGGGTGTCGTAGGCGAAGCGCAGGCCGGCGAGGGCATCCGCTCGCGGGGTATCGATGCTCTCGCTGACCAGGGCGGGCTCGTCGAGTTGCACCCATTCGGCTCCGGCGGCACGCAGCCGCTGCAGCAGAGACGCGTAGACCGGCAGCAGGTCGCGGAGGCGGTCGAGCGGGCTGAAACCGGCGGGTGCCTCGTCGCTGGGTTTGCTCAGCAGCAGGAACGTGACCGGGCCGACGATGACGGGGCGGGTCAGGAATCCGGCCGCCTTCGCCTCCTCGAACTCGCGCACCAGGCGGGAGCCGGCGAGGGAGAAAACGGTTTCGGGACCGATCTCCGGCACCAGGTAGTGGTAGTTGGAGTCGAACCACTTGGTCATCTCGAGCGGCAGGTTCTCTCCTTCGCCGCGGGCGAGGGTGAAGTAACCCGCCAGGTCGAGCTGACCGTGCGCATCCTGCAGGTAGGCGAACCGGGAGGGCACGGCGCCCACCGTGCACAGGGCGTCCAGCATCTGGTCGTAGTAGGAGAACGATTCGGGGATGGACGAGTCGTCCTGGCCGAGTCCCAGCTGCACGAGGCGCTCCCTGGTGCTCTGGCGCAGGGCCGCCGCGGTCGCCTCGAGCTCGTCGGTGCCGAGCGATCCGGCCCAGAACGCTTCGACGGCCTTCTTCAGCTGGCGGCGGGGCCCGATGCGCGGGTAGCCCAGGATGGTGCCCGCGGGGAAGGCGGGGAACGCGGAAGTGTGAGTCATGAGTTCTCCTTGATGCGGTAAGAGGCAGGGAGGGTGGAGGCGGCAGGGGTGGGGGCGAGCAGGCCGCAGCCGTCGAGCACGGCCAGCACGGTCTCGTGCTGGTTGAAGGCGTAGAGGTGCAGCCCAGGGGCGCCGCCGGCGATCAGTTCCCGCGCCAGTTCGGTGGCCTGACGGATGCCGATTTCACGCTGTCCCGCTTTCGTCGGCTCCACCTCGAGCGCGATCGCGAGTTCGGACGGAAGCTCCTCGCCGGACAGCTCGAGGATGCGGCGCAGCCGGGCCGGGCTGGTGACCGGCATGATCCCGGGCAGGATCGGGAATTCGACCCCGGCTGCCCGGGCCCGCTGGATGAAGCTGAGGTAATGGTCCGCGTGGAAGAACAGCTGGGTGATCGCCAGGTTGGCGCCGGCGGCCTGTTTGGCCAGCAGCGTGTCGATGTCCTGGACAACAGACCGGGAGCGCGGGTGGCCGTTCGGGAATGCGGCCACGGCGATGCGCACCTTTTCCCGCTCGCGCCTGATCGTGCGGGCGGCCGGGAGCCCCGGGACCACGGCCTCGCGGTACGGCACCCGCTCGGCCTGCACCCGGTGGATCAGCTGCACCAGCTCCGCCGCGCTGCCCAGGTCACCGAGGAAGGACTCACCCTCCCGGACGCCTTCCGGCGGGTCGCCGCGCAGGGCCAGGAAGCTCCGCACCCCGGCGTCCAGGAATTCCCGGATCAAGAGGCTGGCCTCCGCACTGGACGAGCCGACGCAGGTGAGGTGGGCCAGCGGGTCCACGGTGGTGGTGCGCAGGATGTGGGTGAGCACGTCGAGGGAGGAACGCCGGGACGAGCCGTTCGCACCGTAGGTGACCGAGATGAACTCGGGGCCCGCCGCGGCGAGATGCTCGATGGTGGCGTGCAGCGCGGAGGTGGCGGCATCCGATTTGGGCGGATACAGCTCGAACGAGAACGGGATTGTCCCGCACGCAGGGTCCGAGGTGTTGGGCATTGCTCCTCATTCGACAGTTGCCGGTGTCAGGCACCGGGGGCCGGGCGGCCGCGGACCGCCGGACAAGCCGGGCGGGTGCTCGCGGGCGGGTGCCGGGCTCGGCTGTCGCTCCATGCCACCGGCCGGAGGGCCGACGGCAACGATTGAAAAAAGACTATCAAGCACGCCCTGGGCGACGGCGGCCTGTGACCGAATGTGTCGCATCCCCAAGTCGGAGCAGCTCAAGCCTGCGGGCGGAGTGCGGAAAACCGCGCTCCGACGCGACCCATGTTACGGCGAAGCGGAACCGAGGCCGGCGGCCGGTCAGTCGGTGACGGCGGGCCGCACGGCGAACGGCTCGAACTGGGCCTGGATCTCCGCCGTCACAAACGCCGTGACCCGGGTGCCGGTCTCGGCGTACTCGGTGGCGAGCACCGTGCCCTGCTCGTGCAGCACCGCGATCAGGTCGCCCCGCTCGTAGGGGATCAGCAGCTCGAGCCTGATCGACGGTCGCGGCAGCAGGTCCGAGATGGTCGCGAGCAGCTCTCCGATGCCCTCGCCGCTGCGGGCCGAGACGAAGATGCCTTGCGGCCAGAGTCCGCGCAGCACCAGCCGGTCGTCTTCGCTGACCAGGTCGGTCTTGTTGAAGACGACGATCTCGGGGATCTCCCGGGCGCCGACCTCGGCGATGACCTCACGCACGGTGGAGAGCTGGCTCGCCGGGTCAGGATGCGAGCCGTCGACGACATGAACGATGACATCGGCATCGGCCACCTCCTCGAGCGTTGACCGGAATGCCTCCACCAGCTGGTGGGGCAGGTTGCGCACGAACCCGACGGTGTCGGTCAGCGTGTAAAGCAGGCCGTCGGCGGTCGTGGACTTGCGCACCGTGGCGTCCAGGGTGGCGAACAGGGAATTCTCGACGAGAACGCCGGCCCTGGTGATGCGGTTGAGCAGGCTCGACTTGCCGGCGTTGGTATAGCCGACGATGGCAACGGATGGCACGGCGTTGCGCTTGCGGTTGGCCCGCTTGGCCTCGCGGGCGGGTTTCATCTCGAGGATCTGCTTGCGGAGCCGGGACATCCGGGTGTGGATGCGCCGGCGGTCCAGCTCGATCTTGGTCTCACCGGGGCCGCGCGAGCCCATACCGGCGCCGGCGCCACCGACCTGGCCACCGGCCTGGCGGGACATCGAGTCGCCCCAGCCGCGCAGGCGGGGCAGCAGGTATTCGAGCTGCGCGAGCTCGACCTGCGCCTTGCCCTCGCGGCTCTTGGCGTGCTGGCTGAAGATGTCGAGGATCACGGCGGTGCGGTCGATGACCTTCACCTTGACGACGTCCTCGAGTGAGCGCCGCTGGCTGGGGGCGAGTTCGGTGTCGGCGATGACGGTGTCGGCGCCCATCGCCTTGACGATGCCGGCCACCTCTTCGGCCTTGCCCTTGCCGAGGTAGGTGCTGGCGTCGGGCTTGGCCCGGCGCTGCATCAGGCCGTCGAGCACGGTGGCGCCGGCGGTCTCGGCCAGCGCGGCGAGTTCGCGCATCGAGTTCTCGGCGTCAGCGACGGTGCCGTGCGTGTACAACCCGATCAGGACGACGTTCTCCAACCGGAGCTGGCGGTACTCGACCTCGGTGACGTACTCGAGTTCGGTGGAGAGGCTGGGCACGCGGCGCAAAGCGTTCCGGTCCTCGCGGTCCTGCTGCACGCCGTCGTGGCCCTCGTCGTCGGGGGACGGGCCGGATTCGGCCTGCAGGGCCTGCGCGGAGCCGCTGCGGAACAG
>DATISQ010000333.1:0-6761 GCA_035581905.1 Cryobacterium sp. | reverse complement strand
AGGCCGGCAATGGGCGTCACGACGGCCGCGGCGACCAACAGGATGCCGGCACCGCGGGACAGGACATGGGCACGGAGAACGGCAATACCGAACAGCAGGGCGCCGCCGATGTAGAGCACGCCGCCGACCTGGGGGAGTGCGACGAGGGGGCCGAGGTCGGTCACGGCCGGGTAGCGGCCGAACAGTCCGACGAAGTCCGCGGCGAGCTGCGGGGCGTCGACGGCGATCAACGGGGCGATGAACGCCTCAGCGAAGACGAAGGCTGACTGCAGGATGAAGAAGAGTGCGAACATCGCGTAGCCGATCAGGCCGAGCAGCCCGAACTGGCGCACCTGGCGAAGGTAGATGCCCGTGATGCCGGTCAGGCCGAGGACGGCCATGCCGAAGCTGAGGCTGTGCACCGTCACCCAGGTCTGGGTGGTGAGGGAGGCGGCCTCGTCGGCGGGGTGGATGAACTGGATGACGATGTAGATCAGCCCGGAAAGTGCAGCGGTAACCGCGGCCACACGGGTGAGGGTAGATGGCGTGATGCTCATGACGTTCTCCGATGTTCAGAGTGGCCCCGGGCGGATGCCTGAGGACGACCCGAATCTACGGAGACATCTGGTGACGCCGCATCACCCGATGTGGTGATCGATCTGGTGATCGTGCCGAACGGCGGTCTAGATCAGGCCCAGCTCGGTGGCACGGCGGACGGCCGCCGGACGGCTGTTGACGTCGAGCTTGCCGAAGATGTGTCTGGTGTGGGTGCGCACGGTGTTGAGCGAAACGTAGAGTTCCCGGGCGATCTGGGGGCCGGTGAGCTCCGTGGCCAGGAGGCGGAGTACCTGGAGTTCTCGCTCGCTCACAGCCGCCGGGATGCCGGGGCGACCGACGCCGTCGGTCGTGGTTCGTCGCACGGAACGGTCGAGCCGACCGACGTAGTCGGGGAGGATTGCCGCCGCGGCGGATGCCCGGAGCAGCCTCGTCATGGGCGCACCTTCGTCGGCGAAGAGCCGCACGTAGCCTTCCGGCTCGGCCAGGGCGAGCGCTCGGCGCAGCGGCGACAGCGCCGAGGGAATCCGGCTCTGCGCCTCCAGCGCCAGGGCCTGCAGGACGAGAATCTCGATCGCGCTACCGGTTCGGCCGCCCGCTTCCGCGGCGGCGAGAAGCCGGTCGAGCAATCCGGTGGCCGCCTGGATCGACCCGTCCCGCGGGTCGGTCCGGTGCTCGGCGATGAGCAGTTTCGCCACCGTGATGTGCCCGAATTCGCGCAGGTAGCTCAGGTCGTCATTCACGGAGAGGTTCTGGTCGACGGCCCAGGCGCGGGCATCGGCGAGCCGGCCCTGTTCAATCCAAATGCGGGCCGTCATCGCGGCGATCGGGCGCACCTCTGGAAAGAATCCCGGCCGGTACAGGCGCTCCGCAGTTGACAGCAGCTCCAGGGCAGCGTCCAGGTGCCCCTCGGACTCCCTGAGGCGTGCCATCGCCACGAACCATCGATGCCGGTTCTCGTGCGATGACGCATGTTCGCGCAGCGCCGCACTCTGCGCCAGGTGTTCCGCGGCGGCAGTCACTTCGCCCTGCTCCCGGAGCAGTTCGCTGATCCCGACGTGCAGGTCGGCCGTTGACTGCGGCGGCGGTTCGCCTTGCTCGGCCGCGAGTTGCAGAGCCTGCTCGTAGGAGCGCTTCGCTTCCCGAAGCCGACCCTGCGGTGTGAGCATGTCGGCCAGCACGATCGTGGTCCCGAGCATGTCGGCCAGATTCCCGGACAGGCGTAGACGCTTTCTGACCTCCGTGAAGGCTCGAAGCCCGGCATTGAGGTCTCCGGTCGCCCACGAGGCGAGGCCGAGGAAACCGGCCGCCGCGCCGTGTCCGAGATGATCGTCCGGTTGGGCGAGGTCCGCGGCTCGCTGGGCGTGTTCCCGGATTCCGGCCACATCCCCGCGGGCCTGCGCCGCGGCTGCCCGATACACCGCGATCGTCACCGGGAGCGTCCGAAGTTCGTCGCCGGACGTTGAGTCGTGATCCGGTGTGCCGTCACCGGTTGTGGCCGCCAACGCCCTCTCCGCGACTCGGAGTCGGGGTTCGACCGCCTCCGCGTCACCGGAGACGAGCGCGGACCACGCGCGGTACACGCCGAGCACGGGCCTGCGGTCGATGACCGTTTCCGGCAGCAGCGTCAGCCATCGGAGCAGCGTGGCATCCTGCCGGCTCTTGCGAATCGTGGGAACGACACCTTCGATCACCCGTGCAGCCCGCTCGAAGTCCGCTGCCGCGAGCGCATGCTCGACCGCGTCCTCCGGCAGGTCGTTCCGCTCGTGCCACGCGCTGGCGAGACGGTGGAGATCTGCCACCTGGTCGGGTCCCTGTCGCAGCAACCTTGCCCGGAGAACATCCGCGAAGAGGTGGTGATAGCGGTACCACTGTCGCCGGTCGTCCAGCGGAACGACGAACAGGTTGTCCCGCTCGAGCGACTCCAACAGCTCGCTACTCCCCGTCTGTCCGGTGACCGCGTCGCAGAGGGCGCCACTGAGCCTGTCCAGGATTGCGGTGCGGAGAAGGAATTCCCGGATCTGATCGGGCTGACGCTGCAGAACCTCTTCGGCGAGATAGTCGATCACGAAACGGTTGCTGCCGGTGAACCCCTGGATGAAGCCGGGGACATCCGTGCGGTCCCGCATCGACAGGGCCGCCAGCTGGAGGCCGGCGATCCAGCCCTCGGTGCGTGTGTCGAGAGCGGCGATGTCCGCGGCTGAGAACTCCAGGTCCACCATCTCGTTGAGGAAAGCGGCGGACTCGTCCGGGGTGAAGCGCAGGTCGGCTGCCCGCAACTCGGTCAGCTCGCCGCCGACGCGCAGTCGCGCCACGGGGAGAAGCGGATCAGAGCGGCTCGCGATAGCCAGGTGCAGATTCGACGGAAGGTGCTCGAGGAGGAAGACGAGGGCGTCCCTGATCGTTCGTTCCTCAATCAGCTGGAAATCGTCGAGCACGAGAATGATGTGCCGCGAGCTCTGGGAGACGTCATTGATCAGCCGCGCCAGCGCCGGTTCGAACGAGGTCAGCGGCAGGGCCGGCAGGGCTGAGCCGAGAGCGGGATCGGCCCGCTGCAGGGCGTTCACAAGGTAGGTGAGGAAGCGGGACGGATCGTTGTCGCTCTCGTCCAGCGACAGCCAGCCGACCCGGATCCGAGGGTCCCGTTGCCGGGCATCTGCAATCCACTCACTGAGCAGCGTGGTCTTGCCGAAACCGGCCGGGGCCGAGATGAGCGTCAGTTTTCGGCCGGATTGCAGCCCCTCGCGCAAACGTTCGACCAGGCGCGGTCGAGGAACTGCGCGGGACCGCAGCTGCGGGATGAAGAGCTTTGTGGCCAGGACCGGCATCGCCATGACGTCAGCTTAGGCACCGGCGGGTGCCGGCGTCAGTGCAGCATCCGTCGCATCAGGATGCGCGGAAAGCCTCCCGCGACGGAGCTGGTGTCGGCTGCCTTCGTGAACCCCGCTCGTTCGAACATGCTGCGTGTGCCCACGTAGGCCATCGTCTGGTCGACCCGCTGCCCCGCGTTATCGACCGGGTATGCCTCGACAACGGGCGCCCCGGATGACCGTGCGTACTCGACGGCCCCGTCGATCAGTGCGCGCGTGAGGCCCTGTTTGCGGTAGCCGGGGCGCACCCGGATGCACCAGAGCGACCAGACGGGTAGATCGTCGAGGAGCGGGATCTTCCTCGAGTTCGCGAAGGGGCGCAGCTCGGATCGCGGCGCGATCCCCGCCCACCCGGCCACCTCCCCGTCGATGTGCGCGAGCACGCCGGGGGCGAGCTCCCGGTCGCACAACTCCCGCACCTTGTCCGCCCGGGCGGTGCCCTTGAGCTCCCGGTTCTCCGTGGAGCCCAGTCGCCAGGAGAGACACCAGCACACGGATGACTCGGGGCTCTTCGGCGCGAACATCGTCGCCATGTCCGCGAAGTCGCGGGCCGGCCTCACCTCGATCATCGTCGACATCGCCTCCGCTCATTCCGGGACGCACAGAGCCCTGCCGAGAGGGCCGAGCGCCTGATCGCGGGCTGGTCACACAAGAGTGCCACCACGCCTGTTCACCAGGAAGAGCAGATGGGACCGAATCACTCTGGTCAGGGGCCGGGGGCCGCGAGCCGTCAGTTCGCGGGTCAGCCCCGCATCGGGGGCCGCATGCTCGGCTCGACTTCGGGTTCCAGGGCGTCGACCTGCAGATTCTGGTCGCCGGTCGCGAGTACCCAGGCGGTGCCGACGTACTCGACCCTGCTCATCTCACCGGCACCGAAGCCCACGTTGAAGCTCCCCGTCAAGACGAGGCCCTCGTCGTCGTTCCCGTCGAACAGGGTGGGAGTAGAAGCCCGCAAAGTGTCTTCGGTCAGGCTGTTCGTTCCCCGCTCGTCGCGGATGGCCGCCTCGACGATCGCCTCGTCCGTGGCACGGTAGGCGGTCGAGAACGTCGTGCTGACCACGAGCACGGGAGTCTGCTGGTCGAGGCCGGGCACCGCGAAGATCCTGTCCACGCCGAGCTCGGTGCTCGCGGCTCGCGGTCCGCCGTCGCGGCGCAGGGGGGAAGGCAGGCTCTGAGTCATGATCACGCCCGAGTCCCTGAGCCCGAAGCTCTCGACCCGGGGGGAGAAGTAGGCCTGCGCGGACGGGGTGAACGTGTCTTTGCCCGTTTCGAACCACGCGGTGTCCGTGGTCGAGTAGTCATCCAGGCGGCTCGAATCGAGACCCTGCTCCGCGACATAGTGCAGGGCCACACTCTGGGCGGCTTCGGCCTCGGCGAGGGTGAAACCGTACGTCTCCAACGACTCGAGGTCGACGGTCGCGGCATCGAACTGTGCCGCGGCAGAGTCAGGGTCGAGAGCGGTGCGGCAGTAGGACCCGAAGGCGTCGGTGATCTGCTCGGCGGCGATCACAGCACCCCACGGTCCCTGGCTCGGCGACTCCGGGCAGGCCACTGCGGCAGCCGTCGGAGTGGCGGGTGCGGGTGCGGGTGCGGCGGTGGTGGCCGGCGTGGTTGCGGCGGTGGGGCTGCCGCCGTTGGCGGGTGCGCCCGCGCAGGCGGCCAGGGCCAGGATCAGAGCGCCGACGGCCCCCAACCTCGCTGCGGAGGAAAATCCGCTCCATGCTGCCGGCGTGCGCAGCGCCGAGCGCTCGTGGCCGTCAGCGTCGGGTGAGTGGCGAATAAAACCGTTCATGTGAACCCCCTGTGGTGGATTCTAGTGGGCGAGCGGCGACATCTGTGGGGCCTGCCGCGGTGCCGAGTTCGACAGTTCCGGTCGAGTTCGAGCGGCACGCCAGTCGAACTGGACCGGAACTGCCGAGTTCGACGCGCGACCCTCTGCGCCGGGGCAACCGGGCTCAGTCTGCGGGAGCGAGGGGGAACGTGGCGAGCACCGAGCGACCGCCCGCCGCCGCTCGGGGCGCCATGTCCACGAGGGCGATCTGGGTGAGGGTGAGTGCCTCGCCCTCGTTGACGCGGGCGCCGTTCTTGATGGTGACGTGGGCCCGAAAACCGGGGCCCGCGAAGGCCGGCTCGTCGGGGGAGGAGGCGAACGGACGCACGGCGTCGACCAGCGCGCGGTGCAGTTCGGTCAGGGCCGGGTCCGCGTCCACGAGCGTCACCGGTACGTCCTCGCGCCGCCCGAACAACGTGTCGGCGCCCGCGACCGCCGTGAGGGCGGTGCGGCCGGCGGACGTGACGGCGATCACGCGGGCGATGACGGATGCCGCCGCATCCGTGTGAAAAGGAGGCAGCACGGTGATGTGCAGCGGCCAGTCCGACACGAGGAAGCTGTCTCCGGTGCGCAGCGGCGTCAGCGGGAGGACGACGACGAGACGGGACATGCGCCGATTCTAGGGGAGTCCCACCGGCGCGCCGCCGGTGACACAATAGGCGCATGATGCTGCACCTCACCGGCGATCCCGCCGCCGACGCCCTGCTCAGCGACGACCCCTTCGCGCTTCTCCTCGGGATGCTGCTGGACCAGCAGATCGCGATGGAGACCGCGTTCGCCGGACCGGCCAAGATCCGCGACCGGATCGGCACGCTCGACCCGGCGACCATCGCCGGCTTCGACGCCGACGCGTTCGTCGAGGTGTTCCGGGCCACGCCGGCCGTGCACCGCTATCCGGGCTCGATGGCCGCGCGCACGCAGAGCCTCGCGGGCGTGGTCGCCACCGACTGGAGCGGGGACGCGTCCGCCCTGTGGACCGCCGGCTCCCCGGACGGCGCCGAGATCCTGCGGCGCCTGAAGGGGCTCCCGGGGTTCGGCGAGCAGAAGGCGAAGATCTTCCTTGCTCTGCTCGGCAAGCGGCGGGGGCTCAGCGTGACCGGCTGGCGCGAGGCATCCGCCCCCTACGGCGAAGACGGCTCGTTCCGGTCCGTCGCCGACATCGTCGACCCCGAATCCCTGACCCGGGTGCGGGAAACCAAGCGCGCGGCGAAGGCCGCCGCCAAGAAGGGGTAGCCCGGCGCCTCAGCCGAGGTTTCCTGGGCTGCGCCGGTACCCGGTGAGCCCGGTCAGCTCCAGATAATCGTTGTATGCGTCACGCGAGCCCGGTTCGATCCACCCGGTCCAGCTCCGCATCACGCTTCCCCGCGGGATGTCGAGCATGGCGCCTCCCTTCGCTTCATGCCGTCAGGGTCCCACCGGCCGCCTGGCCGCGCCACCGTCGCGGGCGAAGGTCATCGGCGCTATGGTGGGGCACGCGGAACGGCCTGCCGGGCAGGCCCCGAGCGCAGACGACGAGATCCGGAGGG
>DATISQ010000332.1:0-57471 GCA_035581905.1 Cryobacterium sp. | reverse complement strand
AGCGGTCTACCCGGAAACTCGGCGAGCCGCCTTGGCGTTTCCTGTCTGACCTTGCTCCGGACGAGGTTTACCTAGCCGACCAGGTCACCCTGGCCTCTGGTGGTCTCTTACACCACCGTTTCACCCTTACCGCCGGCCGAAGCCGGAGGCGGTTTACTTTCTGTGGCACTGTCTCGCGGGTTGCCCCGGGTGGGTGTTACCCACCATCCTGCTCTGCGGAGCCCGGACGTTCCTCGGCATCCGCTGACCCGGAGGGCAGCGGATGACGCGACCGTCTTGCCGACCCATTCCACAGTCCAGAATACAGGCCGCGGGCGGGGCCGGGCTCCACCTAGATCCCGGATTCCTCCGTGCGCACCAGGATGGCCCCGCAGTCCGGACAGAACACGACCTCGTCGGCCGGCGAAGAACGCACGGCGTCGAGATCGCTGCCGGTGAGCGTCATCGTGCAGCCGCTGCAGGTGCGCGCCCGCAACAGGGCGGCGGCGTTGCCCCGGCCCGTCACGAATCGCTTCTGATAGAGGGCGGCGAGGTCCTCGGTGACGCTGCCGGCGACGGCGACCCGATCCCGGCGCAGTTCGCCGAGCTGCCGGTTCAGGTCGGCGAGGTTCTCGTCCCGCGACTGCTCGGCCTCGTGGATCCGGCCCGCGATCGCGTCCCGCTCCGCCTCCACCGCTGCAACCGCCGCATCGCTCTCCTCGAGTCGTTCCATCACCGCGATCTCGATCTCCTCGAGCGCCAGCAGGCGCTTGCGCAACGCCGCGAGCTCAGTCTCCAGGGCCTGCACGTCCTTCACCGAGGAGGTGTGCTGCACCCGGTCGCTGTCCCGCGCGATGCGCTTCTCGACCACGTCGACGTCGGATTCGATCCGCGCCAGCTCGGTGCGAACGTCATCGCGTTCGCCGGAGCGGGTGCTCAGGGCCATCCGGGTGGTGTCGAACAGCCTGGTGAGGTCCCGGAGCTCGGTGTGCTGGGGCAGGGCCTTCGTCTGGTGCTCGACCTGCTGCAGTCTGATGTCGAGGGCCTGAAGCCGGAGAAGCTCCTTCTGTTCTACTGGGGATGCCTTCACGATGTCCTGACCTTTGCGAATAGTGAATGTGAACGAGCGTTGAGGGTGGATCCGAACTCCATCGGCAGGTTACTGCACGATCGCGAAGTCCCAGGGATCCGTGCGCAGGGAACTGCAGGTGATGCGCACCCCGGGCAGCAGGGCCCGCAGCTGGTCGGCGGCCGGCTCGATCCAGAGCCAGTCGCTGGCCCAGTGTGACACGTCGATCAGGGCAGGTGTTCCGCCCGTCAATCCGGCCTGCTCGCGGGCCTCCGAGGCCGGGTGGTGACGGAGATCGGACGTGATGTACACATCGGACGTCTGGACGGCGGGATGGCCGAGCAGGGAGTCGCCGGAGCCGCCGCAGAGCGAGACGTTTTCGATGACACTGCCGTACTCCCCCGAGACCCGGACGCCGCCGGCGGTCGCCGGCAGGAGCTGGGCGAGCCGGTGGGCCAGCTGGCCCAGGGTTGCCGGGTGCGCCAGGCGGCCGACCCGGCCGATTCCCGTTCCCGGCGTCGAGCCCTCGGTGATGGGTGCGGCGTCGACGAGGCCGAGGCGGGTGGCGAGGATGCCCGAGACGCCGTCGACGACCACATCCGCGTTGGTATGCGCCGCGAGAAGGGCGCAGTCCGCCCGGATCAGACGACCGAGCAGGGCGCCCTTGTAGCGGTCTTCCGCCACCGACGTCACGCCGCGCAGCAGCAGCGGATGGTGCACGAAGAGCAGGTCTGCACCGTGTCCGACGGCCTCGTCCACGGTCGCGGACACCGCATCCACGGCCAGGTGGATCGATTCGACCGGCTGGCCGGGGTTGCCGCACACCAGGCCCGGGGCGTCCCAGGCTTCGGCACCGGACAACGGCCACAATTCATGGATGATCCGAGTTACATCGGCGAGCGAGACTGACACCTCGCAAGCCTACCGGTGCCGGAGCGGTACGTCCTCCTGGCGTCGGATGGCCGGAATCCCGAGGATGGCCGGCGTCAGCAGGCCCAGGACGAAGGCCACCAGCACACCGGCTCCGCTGCCGTCGAGTTCAACCGGTGAACCGGCGCCGACGGGGCCCAGAAGGAAGCCCGCCCAGGCCAGCCAGCCCGGCCCCGGCCCGACGAGCCCGAACCCCAGGACGCTGATCACGAGGAGCGCCCCGAGGTTCACCCACCGCCAGTCGGCGTAGACGCCGCCACGACGGAGGAGGCTGCCCGAGTCGATGGGGCGACGTCGGAGCAGCAGCTCCGCGGAGAACAACCCGGCCCAGGCTGCGACGGGTACGGCCAGGGTCAGGAACAGCGCGAAGAACGCATCAGAGAGAGCGGTTCGGTTCACGAGGGTCGCCAGTGCGACCAGTCCCGTTCCGCCGGCGGCGAGCAGGACTCCCGCTGCCCGACCGATTGATCGTGAGGCGGCGGCGACTGCGAGGCCCCCCGAATAGAGGTTCACGATGAGCGCCGACAGCAGTGTCACCGTGACGACGATCATCAACGGGATCCCCATCCAGCCCGGCAGCAGCCGGGCGACGGTTCCGACCGGGTCGACCGCGAACGCCGCGGCCTGGGTCGGGTGTGAGGCGGCCAGCAACGCCCCGTAGCAGACCAGGATCAGGCCGGGCAGGCCCGCGCCGCCGAGCGCATGCAGCATCGAACGATAGCCGCCGGAGGACGGCCGCTGGTAGCGCGCAAGATCGGCCCCGCTGACCCCCCAGGCGAGACCGAGATACGCGAAGACGAGGATCGCGCCGGTCAGGACCCCGGTTCCCCAGGTGTCCGGTGCGTCGAGTGCGCCCCGGAACTCGACCAGACCCCAGGTCATGATGACGGTCAGTGCGAGCAGCGCGCTCGACACGAAGACCAGGGCGTCCTGCACGAGCGTCACCAGGGCGTAACCGTAGATCGCGACCGTCGCCGCGATCCCAAGCACCAGCAACGCCCCGACGAGCGCCGGGACGATGCTGTAGCCCGGGTCCTGGGTCTGACTGGTGGTGGCGGCCACAGCACCGATCACCTGTCCGGCCACGGTGAGGAGCAGCGCACCCCAGACGAGACGGACGAGGATGGCGAGCACGGTGGGCACGATGTTGCCCACCACGCCGAAGGTCGCCCTCGACAGCACCAGCATCGGCTGTCCGCTGCGTTTGCCGGCCAGGGTGCCGAGCCCCAGCGGGATGAACGACAGGGCGATGCCGAGGATCGTGCCCAGGACGACTTCGCGAACGGTGAGCCCGAGTGCCACCAGCAGTGCGCCCAGGGCCATGCTGACGACCGAAGCGGTCACGGCGAACCAGAGCCGGAACATCCGGCTGGGCGGACCGACCCGCAACGGAAGCGGCGTCGGTTCCGGGCCGGTCGCCTCGACGTGGCGGCTCGAGGCGCCCGGCAGCCCGGTGTCGACGATCACGGCCTCGTTCTCGGCGACGCGCGGACTCGGGACGGGCGGCGGAACCCCCGTCGCCACATCGTCGGCATCGTCGGTCAGGTCCGTGTCGATGCCGAGTCTCTCCACGTCGAGGGATCCCGCGCCGGAGGCGCGCTCCACCGCGGCAGCAAGGTCTCCGCCGGGGCGACCGGATGTGTCGGAGCCGTCGCGCCCCGTCTGGTTCAGCTCGGGCATGAAGGGATTCTAGCGAGAAATCCTCACCTTGGTTCCGGGGCCGGCGACCAGGGCAACCACGGCCACCAGAACCAGCCCGAGGCCGGCCCAGCCGGACGGCGGCAGCCGCTCGCCGACGATCAGGACCGCCAGCAGCGTGGCCACGAGCGGTTCGACCAGGGTGATGCTGGTCGCCGTGCTGCCGCGAACCGTGCGCAGGCCACGGCCGAAGAGCAGATAGGCGACGAACATGGGCCCCACGATGAGGTAGGCGGTGATGCCCACGCTGCCGGCGCTCTGGAGCAGCGGTGCTCCCGTGGCAGCGAGCACCGGCACGAGACACAGCGCGCCGGCGCCGAAGAGCGCCCCCATCGTGGCCCGTGAGCCGTGCCCGCCGGCGATCACCCGGTGGGACGCGTGCGTGTACAGCGCGTAGCTGAGTCCGGCCAGCAGCCCGAGGAGAACGCCCAGTGGAGCGGACCCGGCGCCCCGGTCGGACTGCTGCCCGGCGATCAGCAGAACCGTGCCGAACAGAGCGGTCAGGGTGCACAGCGCCCAGAGACGCGTCACTGCCCGGCGTTCCGCCAGGAACTCGATCCCCGCGGCGAAGACGGGCGCGGATCCGAGCGACACGACCGTGCCGACAGCGACCCCGGCCAGGTTCATCGCGCTGTAGAAAGCGAGCGGGTAGACGACGATACCGGCAACCCCGGCCAGCACCCAACGACGCACGGAGCGGTCGTGGAGGGTGGCCAGGGCGCTCCGGGCGGAGAGGGCAAAGAGCAACCCGCCGCCCACGGCCATCGTGGCGGCCCCGGTCGCCAGCGGGCTGACATTGGCGGGCAGGAAGTGCGCGGCCGTGCCCGTCGTGCCCCAGAGCATCGCGGCCAGGAGGATGGGGATCACCCCCGCCCGGCGTGTGGTGGCAAGAGGCATCGCCGTCACCATCCGAGGCTGCCTGGCGCCCCCTTGAACGGTCCGACCACCCGGGATGTGATCCAGCCGCCGTAGAAGTCACCCGGTTGCGGCAGCACCTGTTCCCCGTTCACGGTGATGAGGTCCATCCGCCCGGGGTACAGCGCGACGCGGCCCGCCAGCGCCTCGAAGCCCGGTGTCGGCGACGGGTAATACCAGCCGGCCGCCACCTCCCCGCGACCGGGTGCCAGCACGCTGAGGTACGAGGCCTCGCCCTTGTACTCGCAGTAGGAGCGGCCGGGCGCCGGCTCGAGGCTCCCCGCCAGGAACGCGGAGCGCGGCAGGTAGTAGACCGGCGGATGACTGGTCTCGAGCACCCGTACTGCGTCCGCGGTGTCGACGATGACCAGGCCGCCGAGGGTGACGATGACCCGGTCGGAACTCTGTTCCACGCGCGGTGGGCGCGGGTAATCCCAGACAGATTCCTGGCCGGGTCCGGGCACGACCCGGGTGACGCGATGCGGCTTCATCCGGCCAGCGTATCGGGAGAGCCCGCACGAATCCGAACCGGGTGCGCCCCCTCCTGGCGGCGCAATTCCGCCCCGAAGACGGCAGCCTGGGTCCGGCGCTCCATACCGAGTTTGCGGAGCACCCCCGACACGTAGTTTTTCACCGTCTTCTCTGCCAGGTCCAGGTGCTCGCCGATCTGGCGGTTGGTGAGTCCCCGAGAGATCAGATCGAGGACCTGCCGCTCCCGCGTCGTCAGCGCCCGGGCGGCAGGGTCACCGCGGTCACGTCCCCGCGACGCTGCCACGCGACCGGCCAGCCGCGGGCTGAGCAGGCACTCGCCCTGCGCCACCCGGCGGATTGCCACCACCAGGCGTTCCCCACGGATGTCCTTCAGCACATACCCGGACGCCCCGGCCAGGACGGACGCGCATCTGGCCTCGTCGTCGTCGAACGCCGTGAGCATCAAGCACCGGATGCCGGGATCCGCGGACCGGATGTCCCGGCAGGCGTCGATGCCGCTTCCGTCGGACAGCCGCACGTCGAGGACCACGACATCCGGCCGGGTCGCGGCGACCCGGGCCAGGGCCTGCTGCTTCGTGGCGGCCTCCCCCACCACCTCCAGGTCCGTTTCGGCGTTGATCAGTCCGACCAGTCCGAGGCGGACGATGTCATGGTCGTCCACGACGAACACGCGCGTCATCGGGCTGTCCCCCCGGGAACCTCGGCCAACCGCGCCGTCCAGAGCAGCAGGACCCCACCGGACTCCCGGTCGGAAAGTGACACCGTCCCCTGCCAGCGTGCGGCCCGGACAGACAGATTGGCGATGCCGCTGCACCGCTCGGAGCCGCACAGGCCGACGCCGTTGTCGCTGATCTTGATCGTGAGGAAGCCGGCCCGGGCGGAGACGCTCACCGCCGTGTCCCGGGCCTGGGCGTGCCGCACCACGTTGGTCAGACCCTCCCGCACGACGGCGAGCAGATCGTCCGCCAGCGGGGTGCTGACCTGCAGATCGATCGCACCGGAGAAGAGCACCCGCGGCGGGTGCGGGAAGAGAGGCCCGAGTTCCTCGAGCAGGTCGAGGATGCGGCGCCGAACGGACGGACGCTCGGCGTGCGCCTGAACCGACAGCGCGAAGATGGCGGTGCGGAGTTCGGCGATGACGGCGTCGAGGGTCCCCACCTCGTCGGACAGGCGCTGCCGGAGCATCGGGTCGGTGGTCATCCCGGCGAGGGCCTGCACGCTGAGCCCCGCAGCGAAGACCCGCTGGATCACCCGGTCGTGCAGCTCACTCGCGATCCGGTCGCGATCGGCGAGCACCGCCAGCCGTGCCCCGTCCGTGCTGCTCCGATCGAGTTGGAGGCCCGCGTGCGCCAGTCGGGCGAAATCCGCGGCCGACTCGAGATCGCCGGCCGTGAACGGGGACGCCCCGCCCGGCCGGGTTGCCGTGATCAGCAGTGCCGGCCGGTCAGATTTCCCGGATCCCCCCATCGGAACGACCAGGGTCAACCCTCCCCTCAGGAGCGACTCGCAGATAGCTTCCTCACCACCGCCGGCGACGCAAACCAGTTCTGCGTCCGCCGCCTCCGAGAAAACGTTCGCCAGCAGTGCCAGTGGGTCAGCCGTGCTCTCACCCTGCAGACCCTCGATGAAATCGGCGGATGCGGCCGCCCACCGCGGTCGCCGTGGGCGGGGCTGGTGGACCAGCGCGTTGATCGCCGTCTCCTCGGAAGGCTCGGGACGTTCGTACAGGGTGACCGGGATACGTTCGTTGAGCATGGCCGGGGACCGCCTCTCGTCTGGTAGCGGCGATACTACCCGCGTGGGACCTTCGGCCCTGTCCCGGCGGTGCCGACGCTGCCATCCTGACGTGGATCGGACTGTCTGGTGCGATTCCCCCCACAGCAGGAGTCACAGCCATGGTTGAAAAAGTGATCGTCGCCATTGACGGCGGGGCCGCCAGCAAGGCAGCCCTGGAGTGGGCCCTCGAACGAGTCGTAACTCTCGAACGGATACAGGGCACTCCCGTCAGCCTCGAACTCACCACGGTGGTGGAGTTGGGCTGGTACCCGTCCGAGGGATCGGACTACTCGAGTCAGCCTGCCTACGAGCGCGCGCTCGCGGAAGCCGTTCGACGGGTCGAGCAGGTGGCACCCTCCTGCCGGAAGACGAGCTACATCCGCCATGGCGTCCCGGTCGATGAGCTGGCACGGGCGTCGGCGACCGCCGACCTCCTGGTCGTCGGAACCAAGAAGACCGGCGTCCTCGCCGGAACCGTGTTCGGCACCCTTCCTCTGCGCCTCGCGGCCCACGCCCGGTGCCCCCTCGTCGTCGTCCCCGTCAACTGGGAGCCCGGCGGCGGCCGCATCGTGGTGGGGATGGAAGACGACGTCACGGCTCTGGTTGCCGTGGACTTCGCGGCCCGCGAAGCGGAGCGTTTCCACCTGCCTCTCGACATCGTCCACTCCTGGATGATCCCCACGACGGTGGCCGTCGAATACGGCGCCGTCCTGCCCTACGAGGAGATGCGGGACGCTCACGCGCGAATCCTCTCCGGGGCCACGCGGAGGGTTCGCGACGCGCATCCCGGCCTGCACATCACCGAGGTGCTGGAGCAGGGCACCGCGGCATCCGCGCTCGTGGGTGCGTCCCGGGCGGCTTCACTCGTCGTCGTCGGCACGCACGGCCGCGGTGCCGTCGGCAGCCTCTTCCTCGGTTCGGTCAGCCATGACGTGCTGATGAACCTGCCGTGCCCGGTCGCGGTGGTCCCCCGCCCGGCCGACGAACGCGCCAAGTCCCAGCCGGATTCAGCCGAAGGCGCGGAGAGGCGTTGAGCACCTATTACATCGGATGCGACGGCTCCGATCCGAGCCGGGCCGCCATCCGCTGGGGTCTGACTCGGGCGGAGGCTGACGGGTCCCCCGTGGTGCTGGTGCATGTCGTCGACGACGAATGGGGGCTGCTGGGTCCCGGCTACGCGAGGGAAGCCGAGCGCCGGGCGGACAGTCTGCTCGTGCAGGAGATCAACGCGGCGCAGTCGCACGCCGGGCTGAACATCGGCGCCCTGGTCCTGCACGGGTCACCGGCGTGGACGCTCGCCGCCGTGCCGACATCCGACGATGTCCTGGTGGTCGGAACCCACAAGACCGGTTCCCTGAGCGGATCGGTTCGGTCACCCACGACGTTCTGATGAACATCAATGTGCCGGTGCTGATCGCCCGATCCGACTGACGCGGACCGCTTGACCTACTGGGGTTCGACGCCCGGTCCGGCCTCGGTCACGTCGGCCCTGATCACGGCGACCGGGCAGGGCATGGTCAACACGATCACATGGCTGACGGAGCCCAACCAGAAGCGGGCGAAACCGTGACGCCCGTGGCTGCCCACGACGAGGAGCCGGGCACCGGTTCCCGCCTTCACGAGAGCGTCCACGGGCAACCCGAAGTCGAGCCGCAGGTCGAGCTCCAGATCCGGGTAACGTTCGGCCAGGCCGGCCACCGCTTCGGCGAGTACCAGGCGGTCCGACTCGTCGGGCTCCATCGGCCAGTCGATCATGGCGCTGTTCTCGGTCCACGGCGCTGGAGCGCTCCAGCAGTACAGTGCCGTCAGCCGCTCGCCCACCTGGTCCGCCTGCTCCGCGGCGAATCGCACGGCGGCGAGGGATGCCTCGGAACCGTCCACTCCGACGACGATCCCGGTGCCGCCCGGTTCCTGCCGCTCGGGCACGACGATGACGGAACCGGCGGCGTGCGCGGCGATCTGCGCGGCCTGGGTGCTGAAGACGTAGTCCCGGAACCGCCCCAGGGCATGCGAGCCCACGACGAGGAGATCCGCGCCGACCGCCCAGTCGGTGAGCGCCCCGGTGGGCGATCCCTCGAGGACTGTCGTGTGGAAGGTCAGGTCAGGCGCGACGCCGCGCCCCTCCTCGGCCTCGCGCGCGAGCAGGACTTCGGCCTGTTCGCGGGCCGTGCGCAGGAACCCGGCCGGCGTCGTGCCGAAGGTCGCGTCGACGACGTGCACCAATTCGATCTCCCGGCGCCGGGGCCGGGCATAGTCGAGCGCCCACTGGATCGCAGCCCGGGCCTCCGGACGGCCGCTGATCCCCACCACAACACGGTTGTCCATGACAGCCTCCTCCGCTCCCCGGCACAGCGGGCAGAACGCGGTCCACGATGTCGTGCGTCGAACCGTCAGAACAGTGCCGAAAGTCCCGCCCGGAAGGCCCGATCAGTAGTCGAACTCGTCGAACTGGGGAGAGTCCAGGCCCTCCCCCGTCCACGAGGCGCGACCCGAGGCCGTACCGGCCAGCGCCTTGTGGCGGAGAGTGTCCACCGTCTCCGGCTCCAGCAGCTCCGAGTGGGTGGTTTCCGAGGTGACGCAGATCAACTGCCCGGATCCACCGATCAGGATCTGGACGCGACCGACCAGGCCGGTCTCGTCGATGATCGGAATGTCGACGACATCTACCTGAGGGCGGAGGCTCAGCGCCTCCGCGTAGTGCATGATGGCAGCCGCAAGGTCATCGCCCGTGACGACCGACCCGCCGGGGTGAAAAATGCGCTTCATGATAGGCCCCTGATTGCTCACGAAAAAGAAACGTGCAGCCAGGGTCCGGGGCCTTGCGTTAATGCTAGTCCTTGCGGGGACTAGAGGGCCAGCGTGCGGTTCACAACCTGTTCGGCAACCTCGACCAGCGGCCGGCCGTTATTGCGGGCGTACTGGCGCACGATCGCGAAGGCCTCTTCCATATCGACGGTGTGTGTGAACGCGACAACGCCTTTGGCCTGCTCGATCAGAACGCGACTGCTGAGCGCGTGCTGCAATTGCGCCCGGGCCACGTCGCTCTCCCTGATGGCGCGTTCCTGCAGGATGCCGATCGTGGCGGTGTCGGCCAGCGCCTGGACGGTGCGCAGATCAGCCGCTCCCAGACCGCCGAGGCGATCCCAGAAGAGATTGAGGGATCCGATGGTCGTCGCCCGCAGCCGAAGGGGAACCGAGTGCATCGATTTGAAGCCGAGTTCGAGCGCTCCCGCCCGAAACGTCGACCACGCCGGGGCGAGGACATCGAGGTCGGGGATGGCAACCGGTTTGCCGGTCGTGTAGCACTCGACGCAGGGACCGTTGCCGGCCCGCAACTGGAGGATTTCGATCAGACGGCTGCGCTCGTTGGTCGAAGCCACGACCTCGAGGTCGTCGTCGTTGCCGGCGGTCAGGATGATCCCGACCGCGGACGCCTCGAAGAGCGTGGCGCACGTCTCCACGAGCGTGTGCAGCAGATCAACGACGTCGTACCCGACGACAAGCGTGTCTGCCAGCGTGACGAAGGTCTCAACCAACTGACCCTCACGTGTTCTGGTCACCATATTTCCATCCTAAGACCCGTCGAATTCTGAAGTAAAATCAAGTTTTCGTGCCACCACATCGTCCGCCACCTCGCGGACGGTGCGAGAGTGGGAGAACGCATAGCCCTGCAGGAGCAGCAGGGCATCGGAGGCTCCCACATTCAGCTGGGCCAGCACCATACCCGTCGCCTGATGCACGACGCGTCGCGAGTAGCCCTCGTCCGCGTCAGGGTCCGACTTCATCGTCTGCGAGAGCAGGACGCGGCGGAGCACCTGCCGGGCGGCGATCCCGACCAGCATCGTGGCGTCCTCGATCTGCGGTCCGGTCAGGGCGCGGGGGTGGCGGGAATAGAGATCGACCGCGCCGATGTCCAGCGTGCCGATGACCATCGGGAACGAGAACAGGCCTCGCACATCGGTTTCCTCGATCGTCTGCACGAAGACCGGCCAGGCCGGGTTGCCGTGCTGACGGATGTCGCTGGACAGAACCGGGCGACGGGTCGCCAGGGCGTCCCAGCACGGACCTTCACCGAGGTCGAACTGCAACTCGTCGAGGCGGGCGGCGGACGCGTCGCTCGCGCACACCGTTTCGGTGCCGAAGGGGCCGCCAAGGGTGGAGATCGCCACGCCCGTGACGGGCAGCACCCGCAGGAAAGGCGAACACAGATCCGTGGCGTTCAGATGCGCGTTGGACAGGTCCTCGACGGCCAGGTCGAAGGATCGACGGTCAGGCAGCGGCATGACGATGATCACCCCCCGTGGTTTCCGTGACGCAGGTCACAGTCGCTTGCGCATTCTTCTGCCGCGATTACAGCGGCAGCGACGTCAGTGGCCGAGGGCCTTGACGGCCTCTCGGCTCCGCGGAAAAACGAACGAGTCACCGCGGCAGCAGCGACTTCCGGTAGCCACGCCGCTTCCAGCGTAACCCGCGGAACCCCACTGTGTGCAGCGACCGGCGAACCTGCGCCGCAGCGCACCGTTCCTCAGGGATACTTGGGGAGCAACCGTACCCGAGGAGATCACTGTGGATTCCGACACTGCCGACGCGCCTGGCACGAACGCTCCAGGCCGGCCCCCCGGGCGGCTGAGCATCCGCGGGGCCGTTCTCCGCACGGTCGGTGCGGCGCGTCCCTATCGAACCTCGAGGCCCCTGGAGATCAGCGACCTCCAGCTCGAGGGCCCCGGACCGGGCGAAATCCTCGTCAAGATCGAGGCCGCCGGCCTGTGCCACTCCGACCTCTCGGTCGTCAACGGGAGTCGCGTGCGCCCCACCCCCATGCTCCTCGGCCATGAGGCGTCCGGACGGGTGGTCGAGCTGGGTGCCGGGGCGACCGATCTCCGGGTGGGCCAGCGCGTCGTGATGGCGTTCCTGCCGCGCTGCGGCGAGTGTGCCGGCTGCCGCACCGACGGGAAATTACCCTGCATCCCGGGCACCGCGGCCAACACCGCCGGGTCGCTCCTCGGCGGCGGTCGCCGGCTGACCCTGGACGGCGCCCCGGTGCACCACCATCTCGGCATCTCGGCGTTCGCAAGCCACGCGGTCGTCAACCGGTTCTCGGTGGTGCCCGTCGACGACGATGTGCCTCCGGACATCGCCGCGGTCCTCGGCTGCGCCGTGCTCACCGGCGGGGGCGCCGTCATCAACGCGGGTAAGCCGGGTCCCGGCGACACCGTTGCCATCGTCGGCCTCGGCGGGGTCGGCATGGCCGCCCTGATCACAGCCCTGTCCCTCGACGTGGCCGCGGTCATCGGCATCGATTCGGTCGCCGCGAAGCTCGACCAGGCCAGGCGGCTGGGCGCCGACGCGGTCTTCACCCCGGAGGCCGCCCTCGAACAGGGCGTCAGGGCGAACATCGTGATCGAGGCCGCCGGGCACCCGCGTGCCTTCGAAACGGCCGTGCGCATCACGGCCCCCGGCGGAACCACCGTCACGGTGGGGCTCCCCGCCCCGGACCAGCTCGCGTCGGTGTCCCCGTCGACGATCACCGCGGAAGCGCGCACCATCATCGGCAGCTATCTGGGCTCGGCGGTCCCGTCCCGGGACATCCCGTTCTACGCGCAACTCTGGCGGGAGGGGCGGCTGCCGGTGGAGAGCCTCATCTCCAGCCGCATCCGGCTCGAGGACATCAACGAGGGCATGGACACCCTGGCCGACGGCAACGCGGTTCGCCAGATCATCCTCTTCGACTGACCGGCCGGAGGGCTGCCGGGCCGGAGGACTGCCGGGCCGGAGGGCTGCCGGGCGGAGGACTGCGGGTTGGAGGCGACCGACTGCCCCGTCAGTCGGCGAGCCGGCGCAGTGTCTCCAGAACGACCGCGGCGGAGCGGTCGGCCGCGTCGTCGACGTGGGCGAGGTGGTCGTCGACCGGTCCGCACAGGTCGGAGATGCCGCGAATCGCTATGAACGGCACTCCGTGCGTGAAACAGGTCTGGGCTGCGCCCACTGACTCCATGTCGGTGGCGAGAACCCCGGGGAACAGCACGCGGAGGCTCTCGGCGCGCTCCACGCTCACGAAGGAGTCGTTGGAAACCAGCAGCCCGCGATGCACGACGAGTGCGGAACCATCGGGCATCCGGGTCGTGGACTCGGCGATGCGCAGCGCCTCGGGCGCTCCCTGGTAGCGAGCCGGCATGCCGGGCACCTGGCCGAGCACGTACCCGAAGGCGCGTGCATCGGCGTCGCTGTTCAGATATTCGCTGCCGATGACCACTTCGCCGACCCGCACCCGCGGGCCGACCCCGCCGGCCGAACCCGCGCTGATCACCAGCGGCGTCGCCTCGGCGTCGTCGGCACGCACAACGAGGATGGCGGATGTGGTCGCACCCGCCGCGTTGACCAGCCCGATGCCGCTCTGTACGAGCAGTACCTCGCGCCCGGCCAGGGTGAGGCGCTGCCCCCGCGCCTTGCCGACGGTGACCGGCGGGGCGGACACTGTGGCGGCCGCCAGGAACGGTGCAGCCTCCTCCTCCATCGCGACCAGGATGATCGCGTCGACGGTTGTCATGCGGTGACGGTCGCCCAGTCGGCGCGGGCGGCCAGGACTGTCCTCACCGCGTCCTGGGCGGCCGTCAGCGAGTGGTTGGCTCCCCAGCCGCACTGCACCTCGTTGGCGGCGGGCACCGCGGTGGCGCCGAGGATGTCGGTCATGGTGGCCTCGATCAGCTCGAGGACCTCGGCGTACTCCGGCTGGCCCTGCAGAATGAGGTAGAAGCCGGTCTGGCAGCCCATCGGCGAGAAGTCGATGACGCGGGACGAATGGTTGCGGGAATGCTCGGCGAAGAGGTGCTCGATCGAGTGCACCGCCGGCATCTCCAGGTGTGCGACGTTGGGCTGCGTGAAACGCACGTCGTACTTCACGATGGTGTCGCCCTGCGGCAGCACCTTGGTGTCGGCCAGGCGCACGTACGGCGCGACGACGGTGCGGTGGTCGAGGTTGAACGATTCGACGTTCATGCGTGGCTGATTCACGTGGTCTCCCTGAAATCTGTCGTGTCACTCGGGTCGGCTCGTTCGCGACGGACGTGATCAGAGGGGTATTTGTGGGCCCTACCGGGCTCGAACCGATGACATCCACGGTGTAAACGTGGCGCTCTACCAACTGAGCTAAAGGCCCCTGACACAACGGCCGGTGAAGGCCGTGCACCATCATACAGATTCTGCGGGCGCGGTGAACCGCAGCCTGGGTTCACACCGGCTGGAGCTCGCCGATCGCGGCCCGGTAGGCCTCCAACGACCGGGGCTCGCCCGGCGCGGTGATGAAGCTGGCCCGGATGATCCCCTCGGGGTCGATCAGGAACGTGGCCCGATTGGCGAAGCCCTTCTCCTCCAGGAAGACCCCGTATTCCTTCGCGACCGCACCGTGAGGCCAGAAGTCGGCCAGGAGGTCGAAGGTGTACCTCTCCTGTTCGCCCCAGGCCCGCAGAGTGTGACGGGAATCGACCGAGATGCCGAGCACTTCCACCTCATTGGCGGCGAACAACGACAGATTGTCCCGCAGCTCGCACAGCTCGCCGCTGCAGATGCCGGAGAAGGCCAGGGGGAAGAAGACCAGGGCGACCGACTTCTGGCCGCGGAACTCGCTGAGCTGCACCCGCTCACCGAACTGGTTGAAAAGCTCGAAGTCCGGAGCCTGGGTGTCATTTTCCAACGCCATGGAGCGCTTCCTTTCGTGCGCCCACTGAACAGTGCAAGGCGACGCCACAGCCTAGCTCCGCCGCGTGCGGGAACCAAGATGGGCGTACCGCGAGCGTCGATTCTCGGCCCGACCGGCACTCTCCGGTCGTGCACAAACCGGAGGCATAATCTGTAGGCTTGCGTGGTGCCACCGGTCGGGACCCGACCGCCACCCGGCACCGCTAACCCGGCAGAGTCGTCCTCAGGTTTTGCCCAACAGAGAGAGGTCGAGTGTGACTGTCAACGACCAGGACCCGTATTCGGTTAACAGCACGGATACGGACCCGGAGGAAACGGCCGAATGGTCGGACTCGCTGGACGCGCTCGTATCGGCCCACGGCCATCAGCGCGGTCGGGAGATCATGCTGACACTCCTGAAACGCTCAAAGGAACTGCACCTGGGCGTGCCCATGGTGCCGACCACGGACTACATCAACACCATCGCCGCCGGCAATGAGCCCGACTTCCCGGGTGACGAAGACATCGAGCGCCGCTACCGCGCCTGGATTCGCTGGAACGCCGCCGTGCTCGTGCACCGCGCCCAGCGCCCCGGCATCTCCGTCGGCGGCCACATCTCGACCTACGCGTCGTCCGCCGCCCTGTACGAGGTGGGCTTCAACCACTTCTTCCGCGGCCAGGACCACCCGGGCGGTGGAGACCAGATCTTCGTTCAGGGCCACGCCTCCCCCGGAACCTACGCTCGGGCGTTCCTCGAGGGACGCCTGACCGCCGACCAGCTCGACGGATTCCGCCAGGAGAAGTCACACGCCCCCAACGGCGTGTCCTCCTACCCGCACCCGCGACTGATGCCCGAGTTCTGGCAGTTCCCGACCGTGTCCATGGGACTCGGCCCGATCAACGCCATCTACCAGGCGCAGACCAACCGGTACCTCACCAACCGCGGAATCAAGGACGCCAGTGACCAGCAGGTCTGGGCGTTCCTCGGCGACGGCGAGATGGACGAGGTCGAGAGCCGCGGACAGCTGCAGGTTGCCGCCAACGAGGGTCTCGACAACCTCAACTTCATTGTCAACTGCAACCTTCAGCGCCTCGACGGCCCGGTGCGCGGCAACGGCAAGATCATCCAGGAGCTGGAAAGCTTCTTCCGCGGTGCCGGCTGGAACGTCATCAAGGTCGTCTGGGGCCGCGAGTGGGACGAGCTTCTCTCCCGCGACACCGACGGCGCCCTCCGCGACCTGATGAACGCCACGCCCGACGGCGACTACCAGACGTACAAGGCCGAAAGCGGCGCCTACGTGCGTGAGCACTTCTTCGGCCGGGACCCCCGCGCGCTCAAGCTCGTCGAGGGCTACACCGACGACGACCTCTGGAACCTCAAGCGCGGCGGCCACGACTACCGCAAGGTGTACGCCGCGTTCAAGGCCGCATCCGAGCACAAGGGCCAGCCCACCGTCATCCTGGCGAAGACGGTCAAGGGCTACGCGCTCGGCCCGAGCTTCGAGGGCCGTAACGCGACCCACCAGATGAAGAAGTTCACCCTCGACAACCTCAAGACCTTCCGTGACAGCACCCACATGCCGATCACGGATGCCCAGCTCGAGGAGAACCCCTACCTCCCGCCGTACTTCAAGCCCGACGAGAACGACGAGGCGATCCAGTACCTGCACGAGCGCCGCCGCGCGCTCGGCGGCTACGTGCCGGAGCGGCGGAGCAAGTACACGCAGATCAACCTGCCCGATGACGCGACCTACGCCCCCACGAAGAAGGGCTCCGGCACGCAGGAGATCGCGACCACGATGGCCTTCGTCCGGCTGCTCAAGGAGCTGCTGCGTGCGAAGGACTTCGGAAACCGCATCGTGCCGATCATCCCGGACGAGGCCCGCACCTTCGGCATCGACGCGTTCTTCCCGAACGCCAAGATCTACAACCCCAACGGCCAGCAGTACACCTCGGTCGACCACGCGCAGCTCCTCGCGTACAAGGAGAGCCCGCAGGGCCAGATCCTGCACGTGGGGATCAACGAGGCCGGCGCCATGGCCGCGTTCACCAACGTGGGCACCACATACGCCACGCAGGGTGAGCCGCTCATCCCGATCTACGTGTTCTACTCGATGTTCGGTTTCCAGCGCACGGGCGACGCCATGTGGGCCGCGGGCGACCAGATGGCTCGCGGGTTCATGATCGGCGCCACCGCCGGCCGCACCACCCTCACCGGTGAAGGCCTGCAGCACGCCGACGGCCACTCGCCGTTGCTGGCCTCGACGAACCCCGCCGTCGTCTCCTACGACCCGGCCTACGGCTATGAGATCGGGCACATCGTGCGCTCGGGCCTCGAGCGCATGTACGGCGGTACGCACACGGACCCCAACGTCATGTACTACATCACCGTCTACAACGAGCCGCAGGTGCAGCCGCGCGAGCCCGACGACGTGGACGCCGACGGCATCGTGCGCGGCATCCACCGCGTCAGCGTGTCCGAGGCAACCGGACCGAAGGCCCAGCTCCTGGCCTCCGGCGTGTCCGTGCCCTGGGCCCTCGAGGCTCAGGCCCTGCTGGCCGAGGACTGGGGTGTGTCCGCCGACGTCTGGTCCGTCACCTCCTGGGCCGAACTGCGTCGCGATGGTCTCGCGGCCGAAGAACACAACTTCCTCTACCCGGACGACGCACCGCTCATCCCGTATGTGACGGAAAAGCTGGCCGGAACCGCCGGACCGTTCATCGCCGTCACCGACTTCATGCACGCGGTGCCGGACCAGATCCGACAGTTCGTGCCCGGCGACTTCGCGACCCTCGGTGCCGACGGGTTCGGTTTCTCCGACACCCGTCCGGCCGCCCGCCGCTTCTTCAAGATCGACGGACCGTCGATGGTCGTGCGCGCACTTGAACTGCTCGCCCGCCGCGGCGAAGTCGACCGCAGTGTCGTCGGCCAGGCAATCGCGAAGTACCGGTTGCACGACGTCACGGCGGGGACCACCGGTTCCGCCGGGGGCGAGAGCTAACAGCCCCCGTGCCGCCCACACCGAAGACGAAGGAACAGACGCTCAGCTGGCTGCGAACGATATCCGGCGAGCTGTCCACGGCGACGCTGAAACGTCTCGAGGACACGCTGCCCTGGTACGGCGATATGCCGCCAGGGCGGCGATCCGCCGTGGGCCTGGTCGCCCAGGCCGGGATCACGTCGTTCATCTCCTGGTTCGACGACCCCCGGTCCACTCCCTGGATCGCGGCCGACGTCTTCGGTGCCGCCCCGCGTGAACTGCTGCGCTCGATCAGCCTGCAGCAAACCCTGCAGCTGATCCGTGTCACCGTCGAGGTGGTGGAGGAACGGGTCAAGGACGGCGGGGAGATCCTGCGGGAGGCCATCCTGCTGTACTCCCGCGAAATCGCCTTCGGTGCGGCGGATGTCTACGCCCGGGCAGCCGAGGCGCGCGGACTCTGGGACGTGCGCCTTGAAGCCCTCGTCGTGGACTCGATCCTGAGCGGCGAGTATGACGACGAACTGCCCAGCCGGATCGCGGCGCTCGGCTGGCACGGGCACGGCGAGGTCTGCGTGCTCGTGGGCACGACACCCAAGATGCTCGACGTCGACCGCCTGCGTCGCTCGGCCCGCCACATGGCCGCCGACGTGCTGATCGGGGTGCAGGGCAACCGGCTGGTCCTGGTCATCGGCCGGGCCCACCCGACACCGGCCGACACCGATGACGCGATCGGCACGGCATCCGCGCTCAGCTTCATGGAGATCGCGGTGCAGCTCGAGCCGAGCTTCGGCGCCGGTCACCTGGTGCTCGGCCACGAGGTGCCGAACCTCGTCGACGCGTCCAAGAGCGCCAAGGCCGCCCTGGCGGGCTTCGCCGTGGCCCGCTCCTGGCGCAATGCCCCGCGCCCGGTGCAGGCCGACGATCTGCTCCCCGAGCGGGCCCTGGCCGGAGACCCGCTCGCCCGCGCCACGCTGATCCACCGCATCTACCGCCCGCTCCAGGCGCATTCCACCGAGCTGCTCACCACGCTGTGGTGCTACCTGGACAACGGGCGCTCCCTGGAGGCCACGGCGCGGGAACTCTTCGTGCACCCGAACACCGTGCGATACCGCCTGAAGCGGGTGTCGGAGGTGATCGGCTACGACGCCACCGGGGCTCGCGAAGCACTCATCCTGCAGGCCGCGCTGATCATCGGGTCGATCAGCGACCACGACGGCTCCACCCGCCGCCGGTAGCGGCGCCGCCGGAGACCGCGAACTAGCGGGATACGACAAACGTTCCCCGAATAGTTGGTTGATCTCCGACACGCCGACGGCAACCGAGCTTGGAAGACTGGTTCAATGATTGTTGTCGTCTGCCCCGGTCAGGGCTCGCAAACCCCCGGTTTCCTCGAGCCCTGGCTCCGGGACCCCACCTTCGCCGCCGGCCTGGACGAGATCTCCGCTGCCTGCGGAATCGACCTGGTGCGACACGGCACCGTGAGCGACGCCGACACCATCCGCGACACCCGGATCGCCCAACCGCTCCTCGTCGCCGCGGGGCTCCTCACCCTGGACGCTCTCCTTGCCGACGGGAGGCGTGACCGCATCGCCGGAATCGCCGGTCACTCGGTCGGCGAGATCACGGCCGCTGCCGGCGCCGGCATCCTCAGCGCGGCGGACGCCGTGCGTTTCGTGCGCGAACGCGGCAATTCCATGGCGGAAGCCGCGGCTCTGGAGCCGTCCGGGATGAGCGCCGTGCTGGGCGGGGACGAAACCGAGCTCCTGGCCCGCCTCGACGAGCTCGACCTCGCGCCGGCCAACTTCAACGGAGGTGGCCAGATCGTCGTCGCCGGCTCCCTCGCCGCCCTGGCCGCTCTCGCCGAGAACCCCACTCCGCGCACCCGGGTGATTCCGTTGCAGGTGGCCGGCGCTTTCCACACGCGGTATATGCAGCCGGCGGTGAGCCACCTCACCCAGGTTGCCGCACAGCTCGTACCCGCCGATCCGTCGCTCCCGATCTGGACGAACCGTGACGGCAGCGTGGTCTCCAGCGGCACCCGGTTCGTGGAGTTACTGGTCGATCAGGTGTCCTCGCCGGTACGGTGGGACCTGTGCATGCGTTCATTCGCCGATGCCGGCGTGACCGGAATCATCGAGGTCGCACCGGGCGGGGCCCTCGTCGGCCTGGCCAAACGTGCACTCAAGGGCGTGCCCAGTGTCGCGATCAAGACGCCGGACGACCTGCCCGCTGCGTTCGAACTGATCGACCAGCAGAACCAAGTCTGACCGAAAGAGAATATGACCAAGCCAACACTCCAGCAGTCGCACGGTCCCCAGTACACCCGGATCCTCTCTGTCGGTGCCGCCCGCGGCGACCTCGTCGTGCCCAACGACGACCTGGTCGGTCCGATCGATTCATCCGATGAATGGATCCAGCAGCGGACCGGCATCATCACCCGCACCCGGGCGAGCCAGGGCGTCCAGGCCGTCGACCTCGCGACGGATGCCGCCCGCGAGGCCATCGAGAGGTCCGGCATCGAGCCGCACCTGATCGACGCCGTCATCGTGGCCACCATCAGCAACAGCCGGCAGACGCCGTCCATTGCCGCCGTGGTCGCCGATCGGGTCGGCGCCAACCCCGCCGCCGCCTACGACGTCAACGCCGCCTGCGCCGGGTACGCCTACGCCGTCGCTCAGGCGGATTCGCTGATCCGCACGGGAACGGCCCACTACGCCCTCGTCATCGGCGCGGAGAAGCTGTCCGACCTCGTCGATCCCACGGACCGCAGCATCTCGTTCCTCCTCGGCGACGGCGCCGGCGCCGTCGTCATCGGCCCGAGCGACTACCCGGGCATCGCACCCACCGTGTGGGGATCCGATGGGTCCAAGGCCGACGCCATCACCATGAACCACACCCTGCAGGAATACCGCCGGGGCGAATCCGAGTGGCCCACCCTGCGCCAGGAGGGCCAGACAGTCTTCCGCTGGGCCGTCTGGAACATGGCGAAGGTGGCCAAGGAAGCCCTGCAGGTTGCGGGCATCCAGAGCGACCAGCTCGCCGCCTTCATCCCGCACCAGGCCAATATGCGCATCATCGACGAATTCGCCAAGCAGCTCAAGCTCCCCGACTCCGTCATCGTCGCCCGCGACGTCGCCACCACCGGGAACACGTCATCGGCGTCGATCCCGTTGGCCACCCACCGACTGCTCGAAGAGCACCCCGAGCTCAGCGGTGGCCTCGCCCTCCAGATCGGCTTCGGCGCCGGACTGGTGTTCGGCGCGCAGGTCGTCGTGCTTCCCTAGATTTCACTCAACCCCCCTCTAAACTGAGTCTCGGTCATACGAGACACCCCCAAGGAGAAATAACATGGCACTGTCCACCGAAGAAGTTCTTGCCGGCCTGGCCGAACTCATCAACGACGAGACTGGCATCGCGGCCGACACGGTTGAGATGGGGAAGTCATTCACCGAAGATCTGGACATCGACTCCATCTCGATGATGACCATCGTCGTCAACGCCGAAGAGAAGTTCGACGTCAAGATCCCCGACGAAGAGGTCAAGAACCTCAAGTCCGTCGGCGACGCCGTCGACTTCATCGTCAAGGCTCAGGTCTAATCCACCAATGAACAGGCCGGTCGGCATCCGCCGACCGGCCTGATCTGTGGGTGAGACCCACGTTTGCACGACTCACGGAGAGTTAACGTTATGACCAAAAAAATCGTTATCACCGGCATTGGTGCGACCTCCCCTCTCGGCGGCACGGCCGCCGACAGCTGGTCTGCCCTGCTCGCCGGCGAATCGGGGACGAGCACGCTCGACCACGAATGGGTGGCCCGGACTCAACTCCCGGTGACTTTCGCCGCCCAGGCCAGGGTTCCGTCGATCGACGTCCTGGCCCGTCACGAGACGAAGCGTCTCGACCCCTCCAGCCAGTTCGCGCTGATCGCCGGACGTGAAGCCTGGGCGGACGCCGGCTCCCCCGAGGCGGACCCCGAACGGCTGGCCGTCGACTGGGCCACCGGAATCGGTGGAGTCTGGACCCTCCTCGACGCGTGGGACACCCTCCGCGAACGCGGTCCGCGCCGCGTCCTGCCGATGACCGTGCCCATGCTCATGCCGAACGGCCCGGGAGCGGCCATCGGAATGGACCTGCACGCCCGGGCCGGAATCACCACGGTCGTCTCGGCGTGCGCCTCGAGCACCGAATCGCTCGTGAACGCCTACAACCGCCTGCAGGCCGGACTCGCCGACATCGTCATCGCCGGTGGTTCCGAGGCCGCGATCCACCCGCTGCCGATCGCCTCCTTCGCGGCCATGCAGGCCTTGTCCAAGCGCAATGACGACCCGGCCACCGCGTCTCGTCCCTACGACATCACTCGCGACGGCTTCGTCCTCGGCGAGGGTGCCGCGGCGCTCGTCGTCGAGACCGAAGACCATGCCAAGGCCCGCGGCGCTCGCATCTACGCGGAGCTCCTCGGCGGCGCCGTGACCAGCGACGCGTACCACATCACCGCTCCGGACCCGGAGGGCACGGCGGCGGCCCGCGCGATGGTCACCGCGATCAAGAATGCCGGCGCGAGCCTCGCGGACGTCTCGCACATCAACGCGCATGCAACCAGCACGCCCGTCGGCGACATCGCCGAGTACAACGCACTGCGCCGCGTGTTCGGCGACCTGCTCGACGGCATCCCGGTGTCGGCGACCAAGGCCTCCACCGGCCACCTCCTCGGCGGTGCCGGGGCGATCGAGGCCCTGTTCACGGTTCTCGCCCTGGCCGAGCGTCTGGCCCCGCCGACCATCAACCTGGCAAACCAGGACCCGAGCATCCCGCTCGACGTGGTGACCATGCCGCGCACGTTGCCATCGGGCGACCTGCTTGCCATCAGCAACTCGTTCGGGTTCGGCGGCCACAACGCCGTCGTCGCGTTCCGTTCCATCTAGTTCCACCCGGCGGAACCTCCGCCGGCACCGCAGAAGACCCCGACCGCACCGGTCGGGGTCTTCTGCTTTCGGGAGCAGGCTGGCGTCGAAGCGTCACCCCACCTGGTGCAACCACACCACGGAGTTGAAGTCGCTGGCATGCCGGAACGGTTCGAGCTCGTCATCCCAGGCCTGTCCGAGGGCGATGCGCAGCTGCCGGTGGAGATCCAGAGCGTTCGTCCCGGCCAGGTCCATCGCATGCCGCAGCCGATCCTCCGGGATCACGACGTTACCGGCCGTGTCCGTCTGGGCGAAGAAGATCCCCAGGTCGGGCGTGTGCAACCAGCGCCCCCCATCGGTGCCGAAACCCGCGTCCTCGGTGACCTCGAAGCGGAGGTGGTCCCACCCCCGGAGCGCGGAAGCGAGCCGAGCACCCGTGCCGCGGGCGCCCTCCCAGTAGTACTCGGCCCGCTGCGACCCGCGGAGCACCGGCTGCTCGGACCAGTCAAAACTCACGGGCTCACCGAGGGCATGGCCCACAGCCCACTCCACATGAGGACTCAGCGCGCGAGGCGAAGAATGCACGTAAATGAGACCCCGCGCAGTCGCCGCCTGCCGAGCGTGTATAGCCACCATCGTCTCTCCCGTTCTGTGAGGTGCGTCTTCCCCAACGACCTCTGAACGAAACAATGCGGCGTGCTGTGAACTTGTCGAGAACAATCCTGTCAAAGCGCAACGCGAGGCGCTGCACCCCTGAATTATGCCTCAGCGACCCGTGCGATCACAAGGAGCGATCCAGAGCCCGGCTCCCCGTTCGCTATACTCAGTATGGTTATTCCCTGACCACCGGAGGTCCCATGTCTGTGCGCAGCTGCCTGTTGGCGATCCTCACGATCGGTCCTGCCTACGGTTTCCAGCTGCACGGCGAACTGGAGTCCAGAACCGCCGGCCGGCGGGTGGTCAACGTCGGGCAGATCTACGGCACCCTCGAGCGGCTGGTGAAACACCAGGCCGTTGAGTCGGCCGGCAGCACAGCGGACGGGCTCCCGCTGTACCGGATCACCGCCCTCGGCCGGGCGGAGGCATTGCACTGGCTGACCGACACCGAGAGCGCTCCCGGCGACGAGTGGAACGACCTGGTCGACCGGGTCCTGATTGCCGCCTCCCTCCCTCACCCCCTGGTGCCCGGCGTCGATGCGCGCGACATCGTTGCCGGGTACCGGCGGCGGTGGCAGGCGGTCGCCGAGTTCGCCGCCCTGACCCCCGCGGGCAGGACGCCCGCTGACACGGCCTCCGCACGCACGGGAGCGGAGCGCCTGGCGGGCGCCGCCCGGGCGGCGCTGGCCGCAGCCGCCCTGGCCTGGCTTCGAGACGTGGACGCGATGCTCGCCGACAGCTCCGCCGAGACCTTCCGGCACGGACTGAACGACGTGCGGCCGAAGCGCGGGCGACGGCCGGCATCCGTCGCCTGACCGGTTCGACCAGCAGGGGCGACCAGCAGGATGCCGCCACCGTCGCGGCCGCTATTTCGCCTGCGCGTAGCTGTCGACGGTCGCGACGGTGAGCAGGAAGTCGACCGGGAAATCGCCGAACAGGTGCCGGCCGGCGGTGTCCGCCGCGCGCCGGATGATCTCCTCGACGGCGTCGGCGAGCACGGCGGGCGTGTGCACCATGACCTCGTCGTGCAGGAAGAAGACCAGGTGCGGGGCCCGGTCGAATTCCGACCCGGAGACGTCCGGGCCGCCCAGCGGCAGCATCCGCAGCTCCCGGCGCACCTCCGCCATCCAGCACAGCGCCCATTCCGCCGCGCTGCCCTGCACGATGAAATTACGGGTGAACCGGCCCCAGTCACGTGCCTGGCTGCGCGCCCGTCGTTCGTCGGCGTCCGTCGCCCCGGGGTCATAGGCCTGCGCCTGCGTGACCAGCCAGCGTTCCCCGGGCCGCGGTGAGGAGCGCCCGAGCCGGGTCGTCACGCTCTCACCGCGCTCCCCGGCCCGCGCGGCCGTCTCGGTGAGCGCGAGGGCGCGCGGGAAAGCCTTCGCAAGCCGGGGCAGCAGGCGCCCGCTCTCCCCGCTGGTGGCGCCGTACATGGCCCCGAGCATGGCGACCTTGGCGTGTTCGCGGGTTTCCACGACTCCCCCGGCGACGATCCCGGCGTACAGGTCCGTTCCCCGGCCGGCCTCGGCCATGGCGGTGTCAGCCGACAGGGCGGCGAGGATGCGCGGTTCCAGCTGTGCGGCATCCGCGACCACGAGTTTCCAGCCGGCGTCGGCGACGACGGCTCCGCGCACCTGTTTGGGCAGCTGCAGCGCTCCCCCGCCCCGGGTGGCCCAGCGGCCCGTCACCACCCCGCCGGGGATGTACTCGGGGTGGAACCGGCCGTCGACGATCCAGGTGTCCATCCAGTACCAGCCGTTCGCGCTGAGCAGCCGGGCCAGCTTCTTGTACTCGAGCAGCGGTGCGATCACCGGGTGGGTGAGCTCCTTGAGCTCCCACGCGCGGGTGGACGCCACCCGCAGGCCGACCTGCTGCAGGGCCCGCATCAGGTCGGGCTGGGAGTCGGGGTTGAGTCCGGGCTCGCCGAGGCTGACACGGATGCGCCGGGCGAGATGTTCGAGGCGATCGGGCCGGACTCCCGGGGCCACGCGGGGGCCCAGTTCGCGAGTCAGCAGGGCGTCGTGCACGTCGGTGCGCCACGGCAGGCCCGCGAACTGCATCTCGGCGGCGATGAGAGCCCCGGCCGATTCCGCGGCAAGCAGCAGCCGGAGCCGACCGGGCGCCGCGCAGCTGCGGACCGCGTCGAGCTGACGCCGGAATTCCGCCGCAACACCGGACCCGGCGTCGCGGCCCCTCTCGCCCTGGTCGACGCCGACGCCGTCGCCGTCGCCGTCGTCGTCGTCGCCATCGCCGTCGCCGTCGAACAGGTCGAAGAGGGTCACCGCGGATGCGCCGGCGGCCGGCTCGAAGGCCGCCGCCCGGTCCCAGCGGCTCGGCTCGGCCCGGGCCAGTGCACTCGCCTCGGTCAGGGACGACTGGCGCAGGATCGCGTGGCACAGGCGCAGGTCGTGGGCGCGGTGCACCCTGACCCCGGCCTCCAGCAGCAGCGGGTAGATGCGGGCCGTGTCCTCCCACACCCAGCGGGGCCGGCCGGGCTCCTGACCGAGCACATAGCCGGGGAATTCGTGGACTGGCACACGAAGTGCGGACCCGGCGGCAGCGCCCTCGGCGTCGAGGGGCAACACGAGGATCTCCCCGTTGCCCATTCGACTTGCCAGAAGGTACACCTCCCCATTCTGCCGGGTCGGGGCCGCGCCGGCCGCGCGGGCATCCGTCGAACCGCCGTCAGGTGCGCACGTCGTCCGGCGGGCGGCCGGACTCCGCCGCGGCCCACGCGTCATGGAGCAGCCGGACCGTTTCCTCGTCGGAGAGCTGGTGGAAGTCGGTGTAGAACGGCCCGATCGCCCAGAACTCTTGCGGAGCCTGAAGCACGACGACGACGTCCGCGTACTCCCTCATCTGGACGACCAGCTCCGCCGGCGCGACCGGGACCGCGAGCACCGTCAGCGCGGCACCCTGCCGTTTCAGGGCGGCGAGAGCAGCCCGGGCGGTGGCCCCTGTCGCGAGGCCGTCGTCCACGACCACGCCGACACGACCCCGCGGGTCGATCCGCGGGCGGTCACCGAGGTAGAGGGTGCGACGTCGTTCGATTTCGGCCAGCTCGCGGCGGCGGGCCCTGGCCAACCCCACCGAGTCTCCCCCGGTGGCGGCGAACACATCCTCGTTCACGATCGTCTGCGGGCTCGAGCCGTCGACGACCGCCCCCATCGCGACCTCCGGATAGCCCGGCGCCCCGATCTTGCGCACCAGGATGAGGTCCAGCGGTGCGCGCAGGCGCCGGGCGACCTCGACCGCCACCGGCACGCCGCCCCGCGGCAGGGCGTAGATGACCGGGTCGTCCACCTCGAGCGCAGCGAGACGTTCGGCCAGGCTCTCGGCCAGCTTCCGGCCGGCCTCACTCCGATTCGTGAACATGCGACTCCCGCCCGGCGGGCGCCGCGCTCGGGCTCCGCCCCGCCCGATTCTGCCGCCGGCTCTCGACTTTGTCGAGGGCCGGCCGGGACTCAGGCCCGGCGGCCGATCCGAGTCGACGCGCTCAGGCGATGCAGATTTCGGATGCCGGGCGTCCGTGGGCGGTTCCCAGTCGGGACCACTCCGTGCGGAGCGAGGATGCCTCCGCGTCGTCCGCCAATGCACTGGACGCGTTCAGGGACCGATGGCACACTCGATTGCACCAGAACACTGACGGCACCATCGAACGGGACCTGGATCAGCTGTGTATCGACGCCTCGCCACCCTGACTGCGAAGACCGGCCTCCCGACCGGAATCGCTTTACTGCTGGCGCTCGGGACACTGCTACCCGGTGCGGCAGGCGCCACCGCGGACGAGTGCCCGGAGGGCACCGCGCCGGTCGTCGACGGGGATTCGCCGTGCATCGCCCTCACCCCGGAAGGCACCCCCGAACCGACACCCCCGCCGACGCCTCCTCCGACTCCCCGGCCGACCGACCTCCCCCCACCGACGGACGATCCCGGCACCGGGCCGCCGGAGGAGCCGGCACCCGCGGCCGTGCCGGAGTCGACTCCGCCGATCATCATGCCACCGCCGGAGGCCGTGCCGGCTGCGCCGAAAAACACGCCCGCCGAGACGCAGGCTCCCGCCGCCCCCGGTCCGACCGAGCCCAGCCGGTCCCCGACGCCCGATGACCCGGATGACTCCAGCACACCGGCCCCGGCGATCGTGCCGCCGGAGCCGCCCGCGAACGCCGACACCACCGGCGTGGTCGTGTCGGGCGACGGTCCCCGGCTGCTCTGGGCCGTCGCCGCCGGGGCCTCCGCGTCGGGGTTGCTCGCCGCGATCGTCGCCTTCTACCTGGTGTCGATCCGGCCGTTTTTCGTCGCCCGCAGGAGGCCGGGAGCACTCGGCTGACCCGCACGGGTGCAAACGAAACCATGAACGCGACCGACGGATTCCCGCACCTCCACGTCGCCAGCGCCTACTCCACTCACTACGGGGTGACCCTGCCGGACAGCCTCGTCGACCAGGCTGCCGCGCAGGGCAGCTCATTCCTGGCGGTGACCGACCGGGACGGTCTGTACGGCGCGGTCAAGCACGTGCGCGCCTGTGTGGCCGCCGGCATCCGGCCGGGACTCGGCGCCGACCTGGCCGTGCACGACGAGGCCCGGCATCCGCTCGGCCGGGTCGTCGTGATCGCGCACGGCCACGACGGCGGGGAAGGCTATGCGTCCCTCTGCCGCGCGGTGTCGGCAGCCCACCGGGCCGGTAAAAAGCCCAGCCTCGACCGTCGTCGTCTGGCCGAGCTGACGGGCTCCGAGGGGCGGCTGAGCGTGCTGCTCGGGCCGGCCTCGGATGTCGGTGAGGCTGTGGCACGCCGGGACGGTACGGATGCCCGTGCGCGCCTGGCAGACTGGCTGCGCCTGATGCCGCCCGGCACACTCGCCCTCGAGGTGGTCTGCCACCTGACCGAGCCGGGCCGGCCCGGCAGCGTGGCACCGGCCACCCGCATGCTCGGGCTCGCCGAGGACGCCGGTCTTCCCGCTGTGCTCACGAACGCGGTGCGCTACGGGGCGCCGGATGGCGCCGTCACCGCGGACCTCGCCGACGCCGCCCGACTGCTCACCCCGCTGGCCCGGCTGGATCAGGCGATGGCCAACGGGCAGGCCTGGCTGAAGCCGGCCCCGCTGATGCACCAGGTGGCCCGGATGGTCGTCGACGCCGGCAGCCACGACGAGCACACCCTGGCGCGGCTGCTCCAGCACACCGAGCTCCTCGCCGACCGGTGCGCCCTCGACCCGGATACCGACATCGGACTCGGAACACCGCGGATGCCGGAGGCCGCCATCATCGGCGTCTCCGGCGACCCGCTGGCCGAGTTGTGGCGCCGGGCCCGGCACGGCATCGACGAGCGCTACGCCGGTTCCGGTTCCCCCGCCCTGACGGCCGCGCATGCCCGCCTCGCCCACGAGATGGCCACGGTGGAGAAACTCGGGTTCGCCGGCTACTTCCTCACCGTCGCCCGGGTCGCCGATCTCATCCGGGAGATGGGCATCCGGATTCAGGCGCGCGGGTCCGGTGTGGGCTCGGTGCTGAACTACGCGCTGCACACCTCCTCGGTGGAGCCGATCGCCAACGGGCTGCTCTGGGAGCGCTTCCTCTCCCCCGAACGGCAGACCCTGCCCGACATCGACCTGGACGTCGAGTCGGCCCGGCGGCACGACATCTACCGGGCCATCTTCGACTTCTTCGGTGCCGACCGGGTCAGCCTGATGTCGATGACGAACGCCTACCGTGGCCGGGGCGCCGTGCGGGACGCCGGGCTGGCCCTGGGGCTGCCGGGCGAGCTGATCGACGCGATCGCCAAGCAGATGTGGCGCTTCAACGCGCGGGACTTCCGGCGAGCCCTCGACGAGAAGCCCGAGCTGGCCGAACTGGCCGCCGACGTGCGCCGGTCGGAGCAACTGGACCTGCTGGTCGACCTCACCGCCAAACTCGACCGGCTCCCCCGCTATTTCTCCGTGCACCCCTGCGGCGTCATCCTCTCCGACGCCTCCCTGCTGGACCGCACCCCGGTGCAGGCGTCCGGCATGGGGCTGCCGATGTCCCAGTTCGACAAGCACGACATGGACCCGATGGGCCTGATCAAGCTGGACGTCCTCGGCGTGCGCATGCAGTCGGCGATGGCCCATGCGATCGAGGAGCACCGGCGGCTGTCGGGCGAGACCATCGACCTCGACCGGATCCCGCTGGACGACCAGGCCACGTTCGAGCTGATCCGCTCCACCCGCACCCTCGGCGTCTTCCAGCTCGAGTCCCCCGGGCAGATGGAGCTGGTCGGCAAGCTGCAGCCCGAGGTTTTCAACGACCTGACCGTGGAGATCTCCCTGTTCCGGCCCGGGCCGATGCAGAACAACATGCCCCTGCGCTACCTCGAGGCCCGGCACGGGGAGGTCGCCCCCGACTACCTGCACCCACGGTTCGAACCCATCCTGCGCGAGACCCGGGGCGTGGTCATCTTCCATGAGCAGGTGATGCGCCTCCTCGACGAACTCACCGGCTGCGGGCTCGGCCCGGCAGATGTGCTCCGTCGCCACCTGGGGAAGCCCGGCGACCTGCCCCGCATCGAGGCCTTCGTACGGGAACACGCCCGGGAACGGGGGTTCCCGCCCGACCTGGTCAGCCAGGTCTGGCAGGTACTCGCCGGGTTCGGCAGCTTCGGCTTCGCCAAGGCGCACGGCGCGGCGTTCGCCCTGCCCACCTACCAGTCCGCCTGGCTGAAGGCGCATCACCCGGCGGAGTTCCTGGCCGGCCTGCTCACGCATGACCCCGGCATGTGGCCCAAGGACCTGATCGTGGCCGAAGCGCGGCTCCTCGGCGTTCCCGTGCTGGCTCTGGACGTGCAGCGGAGTGCGCTCGAATACCAGGTGGAGGAACTTGTCGACGGGGGCCGCGGCATCCGTCTGGCCCTGCCTGAACTGGCCGGCAGCAGCGAGGCGGAGCGGGCCCGGATCGCTCGCCACCAGCCGTTCACATCGTTGCAGGACTTCCGGGATCGGGTACGGCCGAGGCGCCGCACCTTCGAGGCCCTCGCCCGAGTGGGGGCCCTGGATGCGTTCATCGACTACGACCGCGACCGCCGTCATGAGCTCCTCGCCCACATCCAGGGCCTGCAGGGCAGGGCCGTGAGCATCACGGACAACCAGCTGGCCTTCGACGTGGAACTGCCCGCGCCTGCACCGCCCCGGGCGCTGGTCAGCCCGGACCTCCGCGGCCGCACGCAGACCGACCTCGAGCTGCAGGATCTCCACCTGGCCGTCGGGCACCACCAGATGGAACGCTTCCACCCGCTGTTCGCCCGGCTGGGCGTGACGCCGGCCTCACGGCTGCAGGACCTGCCCGGCGGCACCGAGGTTCTGATCGCCGGTGTTCGCCGGGCAACCAACACGCCCCCGATGCGCAATGGCCGCCGGGTGGTCTTCGTCAGCCTCGACGACGGCACCGGACCGGTGTCGAACGTGGTCTTTTTCCACGATGCCCAGGAACGCGTCGGCGGGCGCGTGTTCGCAACGCACTACCTGCTCGTGCGCGGCCGCACCCGCCGATCCGGCGCACGAGGGGTCTCCGTCACCGGGGAGAACCTGTGGGACCTGCTCGAGGTCGCTCGCCCGGGCGGACGCGGCCCGCGGACCGCGCACGACGATTGATGACCGAACGGCGGACGGGAAGGACGACCCCGGCCAGATCACAACAGTTCAGAGCTGGGTCAGCTCAGTGCGAGGTCGGATCAGTGCGAGGTCGGATCAGTACCAGTTGTTGTCGACCGAGTGCGCCCAGGCGCCGCACGGGGTGCCGTACCCGGCCTTGATGTAGCCGAGACCCCAGGAAATCTGGGTGGTTGCGTTCGTCGCCCAGTCGGATCCTGCGGTCGCCATCTTGCTGCCGGGCAGGGCCTGCGGGATTCCGGTGGCGCCGCTGGGGTTGTAGGCCGTGTACGACCAGCCGGATTCCTTGGTCCAAAGCTGCACGAGGCAGGAGAACTCGGAGTCGCCCCAGCCGTACGTCGAGGAGGCCATCGCCCGGGCCGTGGCTTTCGCCTCGGCGGGCGAGTTGCCGCCGGCGACGGACGGGGACGGAGCCGGTGCAGCAGGCGCGCGCGCGGCATCGGCGGCCGCGGCTGCGGCTTTCGCTTCGGCCTGGGCGGCAGCCTGAGCCTGAGCCTGGGCGGCAGCTTCAGCCTCGGCGCGAGCTGCTTCCGCAGCGGCCGCGGCGGCTGCCTCGGCTGCGGTGCGGTCCACCTCGGCGACGGCCGCGCGTGCCGTGGCTGCCGCCACCTGAGTCTGTTCGGTCAACTCGATGACGGTGTCCATCTCCAGCGATTTGTACTCGCCGAGCGCGGCAACGGATGACGCCAGCGGGGTCGCATCCACCTTGTTCACCATCGTCGTGATCACCGTTCCGGCGTCACTGAGGGTGCTCTCCGCTCGGTCATGGGCGGTCTTCGTGGCAATCCCGGAGTAGACGCTGAGCTGCTCGTGGCGAAGCCCGGTGCTGTCGGAGAGCTCCGCCGTGGCGGCGATGCTGGCGGAGCTGGCCGCGGATGCCTGTGACACCGCGCCGATTCCCCCGATCAGGCCGAGGAGGCCGAGCGTCGCTCCGGTGCCGAGGGCGACGGACCTGGTGCGCGAACGTTTGCGTTTGGCGTTGATTTCGCGGCGGGCGGACAGAGGTGAACGGCGTGAAGCAAAGCGCATGACTTCCAAATTCGATGCGGCCGGGCTACACGATCCTCGGCGCACCTTGATCGGTGGGCTCACGGCCACAAGCGGCCGCGCGGGCGAAACTGCTATCTTGTACCCGCTTTCTGAACAAAGGCTCATGTTTAGCTGGCAAAGTCATCCGTACCCCGAGCACGAGCACAGGTCGTCGGTGGATCGCGCCGGGCCGGTGTGCAAGGATGCCGCCGTGACCACTCAGCCCGAGCGTCGGATGCTCCTTGATACCGCTGCCCTGTATTTCCGCGCGTTCTACGGGGTGCCCGACACCGTTCGCGCGCCGAACGGTGAACCGGTGAACGCCGTGCGCGGGCTGATCGACATGGTCGCCCGACTCGCCACAGAGTTCCAGCCCACAGAGATCGTGGCCTGCTGGGACGACGACTGGCGACCGCAGTGGCGGGTGGATCTCATTCCCACCTACAAGACCCACCGGGTGGCCGCCGAGCCGGCAGCGGATGCCGCCCCGTCGATCGAGATCGTGCCCGACCTGCTCGGCCCGCAGGTGCCGCTCATCCGCGATGTGCTCACCGCACTCGGTATCCCCATCATCGGCGCCGCCCTCCACGAGGCCGACGACGTGATCGGCACCCTCGCCTCCCACGCCGATATCCCGGTGGATGTGATCACCGGCGACCGCGACCTGTTCCAACTCGTTGACGACTCCCGCGACGTGCGGGTGATCTACACCGGCCGTGGCATGGCCCGGTTGGAGATCCTCACCGACGCCACCCTCACCGCCAGGACGGGGGTGACGCCGGCTCAGTACGCGGACTTCGCCGCCATGCGCGGTGACGCCTCCGACGGACTTCCCGGCGTGGCCGGGGTGGGTGAGAAAACCGCGGCGACGCTGCTGGCGGACTTCGGAGATCTGGACGCGATCGTGGCGGCCGCCGCCGATCCGGGCTCCAGGCTGGGCGCGGCCGTGCGCGCGAAGATCCTCGCCGCCGCGGACTACCTCACGGCGGCCCCGGCCGTGGTGAACGTGGTGCGCGACCTCACGCTGCCGGCGTTCGACGCTCGCATCCGTAGGAGCACGCCCGAACAGGCTGCCGATCTGCAGCGGCTGTCGGCCGAATGGGGGCTGGCATCCTCGATGAAGCGCGTGCGAAGCGCCCTCGACAGCCTGGCCTGATCGGCCCGGTGACTGCGGAACGTCAGGCCTGCCGGCCGAGCACCCCGGCTAGGAGGCCCCGGCGCCGCCCTCGGCGAGGAACGCGAGCCGACGCAGAGTCTCCTCGTTACGGATCCTGATGGCCGAATCGCGCAGGAACAGGGGCACCAACCGGCCGGGGCCGGCGGTGGCGTCCTCGGTGATGCGTACGACGCATCCGTCGCCGCGTGCCTTCACATCCAGGGCCACGTGGGCCTCGCCGATCGGCCAGCCGCGGGCCTTGAACAGGGCGTGCCGGGGTGGGTCCCATTCCAGAGCAGACGTGGAGTCGTCGATGAGGGCCGGCCAGACGCCCACCGAGTGATGGATGGCGCTTCCTTCTGCCGGCCACGCCGCGTCGACATTCCGCATGCGGGAGGCGCCGACGACCCAGCTCGGGTACAACCAGCCATCGGCCAGAACGGCAAAGACGTTCTCGGGCGGGCAGTTCATGGTGCGGTAGTTCACGGCCACGGTGTCACCTATTTCTGGTTGGTCGGGGAGAGTTCGGGGGCTGTGCGCACCCCGAGGTCGTGTCGAAGAGCGCTCAGGGCTGCGTGCCAGCCGGCAAGGCCGTGCACGCCAGGGCCCGGTGGCGTGGACGACGAGCACAGGTACACGCCTTCCACGGGCGTGCGCCACGGGTCAGGGGCCAGGACCGGCCGGCGCACGAGCTGGGTCAGACTCACCTCGCCGGCCGAGATATCACCGCCGACATAGTTGGGATTGTGCAGTTCCAGCTGCGTCGCGGTGCGACCAGCGCTGGCCAGGATGGTGTCCCGGAAACCCGGAGCGTATCGCTCGATCTGGCGCACGATCGCTTCGGTTTGGTCGATGGTGGAGCCGCGCGGAACATGGGTATACGCCCAGAGGGTGTGCTGACCGGCCGGGGCACGGCTGGGGTCGGTGCCGCTGGGCTGGGACACGAGAACATACGGTTCCTCGGCGTGCCGGCCGCGGGCGACGGTGTTCTCGGCCCGCCGGATCTGCGCCCGGGTGCCGCCCACGTGCACGGTGCCCGCTGCCCGCAACCCGCCAGCCCGCCAGGGCACCGGATCCGACAGTGCGAAGTCGACCTTGGCGACGCCGTTGCCGTACCGGAAGGCGCGCAGCCGCCGCGCGTAAGCGTTGGGCAGCTCGCCCTCGGCGAGCCGCAGCAGAGCCCGCGGCGTGAGGTCCAGCATCACCACGCGGGCCGGTGGCAGGTCGCTCAGCCGCCGCACCTCGGTCGACGTGACGATCTCGCCACCGTGAGCGAGCAGGTCGTCGACCAGCGCGGTCACGATCGCGCCACTGCCGCCGACCGGGATCGGCCAGCCGCCCGCGTGCGCATACGTGGCGAGGGTGAGGCCCGCACCGGCCGTGGCGATGCTCGGCAGCGCCCGGATCGTGTGTGCGCTGACGCCGGTGAGCAGGGCGGGGGCGGCCTCGCCCGAGAAGCGCAGGTCCCAGAGCGGGCTGCCCTGCTCCAGGGCGCGCAGGCCCAAGCGCAGCGCCGTGGCCGGATGCTTCGGCAGCCGCAGAAGCTGCGCGCCGGTGAACTCCGCCACCTCCTCGGCATGTGCCACGAGGGGCGCGAACAACCGGTTCCAGGCAGCGCCGTCCCGGCCCAGCTCGGCGACGGTGCGTGACAGGCTGCGGTAGGCGAGGCCGGCGGTTCCGCCCGGCAGCGGATGCCCGTAGGAGACCTCCGGAACTGCCAGTTCGATCCGGTCCGCGAGCCCGAATCGTTGAAAGAACTCCGAAGCCAGCGCGAGCGGGTGCACAGCGGAGCAGACGTCATGGTGGAAGCCCGGCAGGGTCAGCTCCGCGGTGGCGGCGCCGCCACCGACAATGGCGGCCTTCTCATAGACGCGCACCGACAGTCCAGCCCGAGCGAGGGTGACCGCGGCGGCGAGGCCGTTGGGCCCGGAACCGACCACGATCGCGTCGACCTCCGTCACTCTTCGCCGCACAGTCACCACGTCACTCTCCACTCGTCATGGGAACAGTCTCCCCCTGACTCGGCATCAGACCAGTCAAGCGTCCCCGGGTGTTGAGTTCGAAAACGGTCGTATCCGGTCCCAGCCGGCTCCGCCGCCGGTGCATCTTCGCTCTCCCCGATTGCGGTCACGGACGGGACGTATGACGCTGTCATCGCGCGGGAGTGGGGTCTACAGTCGCGCGCAGCAGGTCCGATCCTGATCGGGCCACCCTGAGGGGGGACCTCTCGACGGAAGGCGGCTGACGAGTTGGAGATCAACAACAGCGTGCCGGGAGCGAGCGGGCGGACGCCGCGCTTGCAACCCCGATGGTTCATCGTGCTTTTCTGGAAGGCGCACCGGACGCTGGTCCGGGTCACCGGTGGGCGTCGCGGTCTGTGGCGCCCGCGTGAGAAGACCTGGGGCGCGCTGAGGCTGACCACGATCGGGCGCCGCAGCGGCCAGGAGCGAACGGTGATCGTCGGCTACTACGAGGACGGTCCGAACCTGGTGACCATGGCGATGAACGGCTGGGGTGAAGCGGAGCCGGCGTGGTGGCTGAACCTCCAGGCGCATCCGGAGGCTCGCGTCCAGCTCGCCGACGCTACACGGCAGGTCGTCGCCCACGCCGCGACCGGAGCCGAGCGGGACCGCCTGTGGGACCGGTGGCGATCGCTGGACAAGGACCTCGACGGGTACGCCCGTCGTCGGCCGACGGAGACGGCCGTGGTGGTTCTCGAACCGGTGAGGTGAGCGGCTCCGGTGGTGGAGCTTGTGGCCTCCTTAGTGAGACTCCCGCTCAGGTGGCGGCCATTTCCAAGCGGTTCGGGCAATGACGAGGAGGAGCACCACTTCGATGAAGCTGCCGATGACGTAGTAGACCCATGTTTCGCCGATGGTCGCAGCGATGATGGTGACTATGTAGAGGACGCTGACGACGATGTTGGTGATCCGGTTGACTCGTGGTTTGAGCACGAGTGACAGGACCACCATCAGAACCGGCACCAGGATGTAGATCAGGGTGAAAACCAGGAATACCTGGTTGATCGTGAAGCCCGTGGTCGCCACCTTGCCATCCAGCGTTGCGTTGAGAACATCGGCGCGGAAGAACCCGAAAATATCGACGTAGGCGAAGACGAACAGCATCGTGATCCACAAAGCGCAGAGCACGAGTTTCACATCGATCTGGGTGTCTCGGTACTGCCTGGTTGTCGTCGTGGTCACGGGGATCTGCTCCTCTCGTCGGCCCCCACGGGCGGCAAGGCCCGGAGGGTTGCCTCGAGGGCGGCCGTCTGCATCCTCTCACGAGCAGGAATGCTCGACAGGGGACGAAGGTCCCGCCGTTGGCCCGCCACAGGGGGATCTGGAAGGCATCCAGCGGCCTTACGTTCCGGTTGCAGACACCACCGACCCGACCGCCGAGGCCGTTCGTCATCTGCTCGCCGTGCAGGGGCAGGACAATCCGCAGGCCGTCTGGGCTCTCGGCCTGCGCTCCGGCGACACCCGCGCGGCGGTCGAGGCGGCGCTGGAGAGCGGCAGTGTCGTACGCTCCTGGTCCATGCGCGGCACCCTGCACTTCGTGGACCCGCACGACCTGCGGTGGATGTTGCAGCTCACCGGGCCCCGGATGCTCGCGCAGTTCGATACCCGCCGACGCCAGCTCGGCCTCGACCAGCCGACGCTCGACCGGGCCAGGGAGGTCGCTCTCACGGCGCTCTCCGGGGGACGGCGGCTCGGCCGGGCGGAGTTCCAGCGCGAGCTCGAGGCGGCGGGAATCCCGACCACCGGGCAGCGCTCGGCGCCGTTCGCGGGGAGCTCGCCGAGATTCGGTGCGCGGACCAGAGCTACTTCATCACCGGGCCTGCTGAGGAGACGCTCCGCTCCCCTCGCACCACCGCCGGCGCCGTGCACGCGCTGCCCGGCTTCGACGAGTACCTCCTCGGCTACCTGAACGTGATCGCACTCCAGGTGCTCTCTCTCGGTCAGTTTCGGAGCTTGAGGTACTTTGCGATCAGAGCTTTGGTCGACGAATCCTGGGACTGCAACGCGTCGGCGTCACCCTGCACTGCCGGAGTGACCTGGAGCGCGAGCTGCTTGCCGAGCTCGACCCCCCATTGGTCGAAGGAATCGATACCCCAGATGGTGCCTTCGACGAAAACAATGTGCTCGTACAGCGCGATGAGCTGTCCGACCACGCTCGGTGTGAGGGCCGGCGCGAGGATCGACGTGGTCGGCCGGTTGCCGGGGAACGTGCGGGCCGGGACGACTGACTCATCGGTGCCATCGGCGCGCACCTCATCAGCCGTCTTGCCGAACGCGAGCGCTTTGGTCTGAGCGAAGAAATTCGCCATGAACAACGCGTGCACATCCTGGCCGGGTTGGACAGCGGCACCGTCGCCTGCCTCGTCCTTCAGTGCGTGAGCAGGGTTCGCGACCGCGATGAAGTCGGCCGGAACGATCCGCGTGCCCTGGTGCAGAAGCTGGTAGAAGGCGTGCTGACCATTCGTACCCGGTTCGCCCCAGAAAACCTCGCCGGTGTCGGTCGTTGTGGGTGACCCATCCCAGCGGACAGTCTTCCCGTTCGATTCCATCGTGAGCTGCTGCAGGTAGGCCGGAAAACGGTGGAGATACTGTGCGTACGGGAGCACAGCGTGGCTTTGCGCCTTGAGGAAGTTGGAATACCAGACGTTCAGGAGCCCCATCAGCACGGGCACGTTCTGCTCGAGGGGCGCGGTTCGCATGTGCTCGTCGAGCGCGTGGAAGCCGGAGAGGAAGTCCCGCCAATTGTCGGGGCCGACGGCGATAACCACGGAGGCACCGATGGCTGAATCAATCGAGAAACGACCGCCCACCCAGTCCCAGATTCCGAAGGCGTTCCCGGGATCGATACCAAATGCCGCGACCTTGTCGAGAGCGGTCGACACAGCAACGAAGTGCTTGGCGACGGCTTCGGAGCGGGCGGCATCTGTCTCGTCGATCGCGCCTGAACTCAGAAGCTGGTTCCACAGCCATTCGCGGGCCAGGCGGGCGTTCGTGAGCGTCTCGAGGGTGCCAAAGGTCTTCGAGGCAACAATGAAGAGAGTGGTCTCAGGGTCCAGGTCCGACGTCTTCTCGTAGACGTCGGTGGGGTCGATGTTCGACACGAAGCGCAGCTCGAGGCCGGCCTGCACGTACGGCTTCAACGCTTCATAGACCATCACAGGGCCGAGGTCGGACCCGCCGATCCCGATGTTGACGACAGTCCGAATTTGTTTGCCGGTCACGCCGGTCCACTGGCCGGACCGCACCTTGTCGGCAAATGCGCACACCTTGTCGAGCGTGGCGTGGACATCCGCATCAACGTCCTGACCGTCAACCAGGAAACCCTTCGGCGGCACGAGGCCGGCGCCGTCCTGCGGACGTCGGAGAGCCGTATGGAGAACCGCGCGGTCCTCGGTGACATTGATATGCTCGCCGGCGATCATGGCCTGGAATCGACCCGTGACATCGACGTCCTTCGCGAGCTGCAGGAGCTGGGTCAGGATCTCGTCGGTCAGGAGATTCTTCGACAGATCGACGGTGAGGTCAGCGGCTTGAAAGGTGAAACGGTCGGCTCGCCCGGCGTCGGTGGCGAACCAACCACGCAGATCAGGAGAAAAACCAGCGGCAATGCTGGCGAGCTGCCTCCAGGCGTCGGTCGACGTGGGATCAACGGGGGCAGATGCGGTCATGGAGTCTCCTGAAGGCCGGAACGATGAAGCTGAAGATTGCCCGCGGGTCCCGCAACGCAGCGAGGCGGACCTCTCCCCAGCCTATTGCTGTGCCCGCGGTCTGGGAACGCGATTGGGGAGGTGGACCTTTGGGTCGACACTCATTTTCGCTTCAGATCGGTCTTTAGCGCATCAAGTCCGGCACCCAGGATCGGCGGAGGCAATCGCAGCCGTCAACAATACTGGCGGCATCCACAGCTTGAGCATTGCCGCCCGGGGCGCCGGCGCATTCGCTCAGCAGGCCACGTTCATTGTTGGCATGCCTTCGTTATCGGAACGGAAGACTGGCAGGGCGCGGTGACGCATGCCACCGCCCACGACTGGCGCTCGCGTCGGCGATGACCTAAGTTGTGAATGCACCCCAACCGTGGCCTCTGACACAGGAGTGAATCGTGACCGCATTCGATCCTGGTCTGGAAAAATCTCGCGTTCGCGAGCATCTCCCGCCCGGATGCGCCCGGTTCGCGTTGCCGCCGTCCGCGCGGATCGGGTTCGAGATTCTCACCGAGTCGGACTTGAACCCTAGCGAACCCGTCGTGCTTCCCCTGGCCGCCAACACCTCGGTGCATAACCGGGACGTCCCGCGGCGATGCCAGGTCGCGGACCGGTTGGTCGCGGTGGGGCCGCCCGACGTGCCGGCCCACCTCGTCCGACACCTGCACGTGTGATGGAGGCCGGACTGGACACGTTCACCACGATGGCGGCCGTGCTCGCCGTGGCCGCGATTGTTGCTTTTGCAGCGCACCGTGCGCGTCAGCCGTTGATCGTGGCCTTCATTCTCGTGGGTGTGATCGTCGGCCCATCACTCCTGGGCTGGGTGGAGGAGAAGGGCACTCTGGAACTGTTGGCCGAGATCGGCATCGCGATCCTGCTCTTCCTCGTGGGGCTCAAGCTCGACATCCGGCTGGTCAAGTCGATCGGCCGGGTGGCGCTGGTCACCGGGCTCGGCCAGGTGCTGTTCACATCGCTCGTCGGCTTCGGCCTCGCGCTCCTGTTCGGGATGCCCGTGGTCGTGGCCGTCTACGTGGCCGTGGCGCTGACCTTCTCGTCGACGATCATCATCGTGAAGCTATTGTCGGACAAGCGCGAGCTCGACGAGCTCCACGGCAGGATCGCCCTGGGATTCCTGATTGTCCAGGACATCGTCGTTATCGTGGCGATGATCGCCCTCTCGAGCTTCGGCGGTGAGCGCGATGGTCCTCTTTCAGAGCAGATTCTGGGAGTGCTGCTCGCGGCAGTCGGACTCATCGGCGGCCTTGCCGTGTCGATGCGATGGGTTCTCCCCCGCCTCCTCCTGCTCGTCGCTGACTCGCCGGAGCTGCTGATCGTGTGCTCGATCGCCTGGGCTGTCGCGGTGGCCGCCGTCACGGACTATCTGGGCTTCTCGGTTGAAGTGGGCGCCTTCCTGGCCGGCTTCGCGCTCGCATCGACACGATTCCGGGAGTCGATCGCGTCATCCCTGGCGGGCATCCGGGATTTCCTGCTGCTGTTCTTCTTCATCGCGCTCGGCGCGCAACTCGACTTCTCGTCGATCGGCGCGCAGGTGCCGGCCGCACTAGCCTTTTCCGCGTTCGTCCTGATCGGAAACCCGCTTATCGTCCTCGTGATCATGGGGGTGATGGGGTACCCGAAACGTGTCTCATTCCTTGCCGGCCTGGCCGTCGCTCAGATCAGCGAGTTCTCGCTGATCCTTGTTACCCTCGGCCGCGACCTCGGCCACGTCGACAACGACACCGTCGGCCTCGTGACGCTGGTCGGGATGATCACAATCGGGGCATCGACCTACATGATCCTGTACTCGAAACCGCTGTTCGCCCTGCTCGAGCCGTTCCTCGGCGTCTTCGAGCGCCGCCGCACGATCAACGTTTCGTTGCCCGATCCGAAGGCGTACGACGTAATTGTCTTCGGCTACGGCCGGTTCGGGAGGCGCCTGATCGAGGAATTCGCAAGCCTGGGCTACTCGGTTCTGGTGGTCGACTGGGACCCGTACGCCGAGATCAGCCTCGACAATGCGGAGATGGCGGATCGCGTGTCGATGGTTCACGGGGACGCGGGCAATATCGAATTTCCCGCGAGCCTCCCTTTACGAACAGCCAGATGGATCGTCAGCACCATCCCGAATGTCGAGATCAACAAGGTCCTCGCCGCCTCCCTGCGCGGTCACGGCGCGACGGCCCCGGTGGCAGTGACGGTGCACCGCGAGGCGGAGGCGGCGGAGTTCAGCAGGGAGATCGACGAGAAGGTAGTGAATCTCGTTCTTGAGCCGTTCGATGACGCGGCAGATGATGCCATCGCTGCGCTGAGAGCCCTCTGAAACCCGCGTAGCAGAGCCGATCCGGTGATCTGATTGGCAGGAGAAGCTCCTAGCCGTCGTTTCGCGCTCCGAAGGAACTGGAGTGCCGACCATGACGGTCAACTCCCGATTGAGTCGGCCTCCTGTGCGGATCCGTTGGAGAAGGTCACGGGGCGAGCTCACTCTCGGAGGTAGAGCTCGAGTGCCGGCGTGCGCATCATCGCCAGGGCCCGCTTCTCAATCTGGCGGATGCGTTCCCGAGTGACACCTTGCCCGACGGCGATTTGGTCGAGAGTGCGAGGTTGGTCGCCGTTCAACCCGAACCGGGCCTCCAGGATCATTCGCTCCCGGGTGGGCAACGCATCGAGATGAAATGTGATGTCAGACCGGCGCAGGGCCAGTGCCGCGTATTCCTCCGGCTGGGGCAGGTCGTCGTCCATGATCAGCTCAGAGATGTCGGCCAGGCCCTCGCCGAGCGGGGTGTGATAGGAGATTGGTTCGACGTCCCAGTCGAGCAACGCCCTCACGTCGGCCACCGAGGTATGGCAGGCCTCGGCCAGCTCCGCCAGGGTGGGTTCGCGGTGCAGAGTCCCGGTGAGATCGCGGCGGGTGCGCTTGATCTTGTTGAGCCTCTCCACGGCGTGCACCGGGATCCGAATCGTTCGAGCTGCGCCGACCATGCCCCGGTGAATCGACTGCCGGATCCACCAGACTCCGTAGGTGGAGAACTTGTACCCGGTCGTGTAATCGAACTTCTCCACCGCACGCAGCAGGCCGAGGTTGCCATCCTGGATGAGATCCATGATCGGAACCTTGCGGCCGGAGTACTGCTTGGCAATGCTGACCACCAAGCGCAGATTGGCCTCGATGAACCGAGTCTTGGCCTGGTCACCGAACCGGACGAGCCAGGTCAGCTCCCGGGTCAGAGTCGGATCGGCGTTCCCCTGGGCGAGTCTCTCCGCCGCAAACAGGCCCACTTCCATCCGCCGGGCCAGGTCAACCTCCTCCTCCGCAACGAGAAGTTCAACCCTGCCGATCTTTTGCAGGTAGAAACCGAACGTGTCCGTCGGCCCCCGACCCAGGCGCACCATCCTGGATCGAGGCACGGCAACGGGCGGGGCTGCGGTCAACGCAGATGAACGTTGTTCGGGGTCCGCCTCTTCGGGTGCGACGGACATGAAGCCCTGGTCTGGAGAACTCATTGGGTGACCGTCCCACCCGTGATACTCGCCACCGCGCTGGCCATCGACGGCACATACGTTCTCTCGAGCGGCCGCGTCACATCCATCACCTCGAAAACGTCACCGAATTGCTGGACGAAACCCAGCAGCACCGGGACCTCATCGTCCGTTCTCCTGCGCCCCTGAACCCGCCAGGCTGTCGGAGAAAGCTCGATGACGATCACACCAGCACGAGCGCGTGAGGATTGGCCACTATTTAACATTTGAAACCTGCTCACATATTTACACCCCGAGAATACACACCGGGCCGAACGTCCTCAAGAGACAAAATCAGGCTGGATTGGGCCGCATTGCCCACCCGGGCAACGTGCCCGCGCTGTAGCTCCCGGGGGTGGCAGCCTGCTCAGAATTCGGTGCTCGTAGCCACCGTTTGCTCACGGCGGGCAAGAAAATATTCTGCGCAACGCGCCCCGTCCAGCCCGCAGTAAGGAGGATACGGGCAGCTGCAGCGCGCTCTCACGCAAGCGTCAGCAGAAGTACAGCTCAAACGATTTCCCGAGAGCGACAACCGAGACTTGAACCCGAAACCTAGCGCCAGCCGGGGATGACACGTCCGTGTGTGTTTCATGGCAGGCATCCGTTCTGTGCTGCCCCAGGGCGATTCGGGGTCGTGGCTGCCCATGCGTGTCGGTTCGAAGCCGATGGTTGGGCCGGCGCTGTTCCACGAGCCGACGATGCGGGACGGAAGAGTCCGCGGGAGCGCAGGATCTCCCCCGATTCTGCCGTCCGGGCGCTGAGGAAGTCAGCCAGCCGGCCCGGGTGGATTGGTCGTGGGTCACGGTAGACGACGCATCCGAGCCCGGTTCGGCTTGAGGTGAGCAGTCCACACCGTTCAGCTGCCTCGGTATTGGCATCGTGACGCTGGAGCCCCCGGCCACGTGGAAACAGGCGGCGTCCACGCCGGACGCGTGTCCGCCGACAATCACGACCCGGCCTGATCGGGCCGTCCACGCCGCCGCGGTGGTGCCGGGCAGAGGTCCACCGGCTCCGGAAGGGCGAAGCGGACGCTCTCGGCTGAGCGCCCGACGCCGCTAACGCTCAGGCGCGGCGACCGCGTAACCGACCGACAGCCTTCTGCGCTTCGACGAGGAGGAAGATGACCGCGGAAAGGCCCAGCGTGTAGCCCCACTCGCGGAGCCCCACGGCCGTCGAGCTGAACCACACGTTCATGAATGGCGCGTAGACGAACACGAGTTGAAGAACCAGCAGAATGCCGACCGAGATCCAGAGCGCACGGTTGCCCCGAAAGACCTTCATGGTCAGGCTCGATGCCCGGAGGAAGCGTGAGTTGAACAAGAACGCCAGCTGGCTGAGGGTGAGCATCGTGACTGCGGTCGTCTGCGCTTCCGCTGTGGTGGACCCGAGCCCTTGTTCGAGGAAGAACACCGCAATTGTCGCTGCCGTGATCAACAGGGATACCCAAAGAATCCGCCCGATGTAGGCGCGGTCAAGTATGGATCCGCCGGGGGCTCGCGGCTTCCTCAGCATGATGCCGGCCTCCGCCGGTTCTGACGCCAACGCCAGGGACAGGGTGACAGCGGTGATGAGGTTGACCCAGAGGATCTGGGTGGGTTGCAGCGGCAGCGTGAACCCGAACAACACTGCGAGCAGCAGCACCAGGGACTGGGCTGCGGTCGTCGGGAGGAGGAACACAATGGATTTCTGAAGGTTGTCGCGGATGCGACGGCCTTCCTTGACGGCCCGCTCAATTGTGGCGAAGTTATCGTCGGCGAGAACGATGTCAGCGGCTTCCTTGGTAGCCTCAGTTCCTTTGATGCCCATAGCGACTCCCACATCCGCGCGTCGGAGCGCCGGGGCATCGTTGACGCCGTCTCCTGTCATCGCCACCACTTCCTGGTGGGATTGGAGCGCCTTGACGATTCGAAGCTTGTGTTCCGGGCTGGTGCGGGCGAATACGTCAACGCCGCGGACCATCTTCGCGAGCTGGTCTTGCGACATGGCCTCCAGCTCGCTGCCCGTCAGCACCCGAGAGTCCGGCTGGGCGATGCCCATCTCTCGGGCGATCGCCAGCGCGGTGCCCGGGTGGTCGCCCGTGATCATCTTCACCCGGATGCCCGCGCCCTGCATTGTGGCGATCGCCGTAATCGCTTCGGGCCGCGGCGGATCGACAATTCCAACCACTCCCAAAAACACCATGCCGGTATCCAGATCGGAGACGTGCAGCACGCCCGTTCCCGCAGGTGCGTCGTTGACTGCGGCGGCGAGCACACGCAGACCCTGCGCGCTGAGGTCGTCGATGTGCTGCGTCCAGTACGCCTCGTCCAGGGGCTCGACCTCACCGCCGGTACCTAGTTGCTGGGTAGCACGGGTGAGGAGGCGATCCGGGGCCCCCTTCATCAGGATGCGCGGCTTTCCGCCGGGCTTCTGATTAAGTGTTGCCATGAATTTGTTGTCGGATTCAAACGGGATGACGCCGAGTCGCTCGTGGCCCGCATCGTCGAAGCCGGACTTGAGGGCGAGCGTGCGGAGGGCGCCCTCGGTGGGCTCACCGACGACATGCCAGACCCCCTCGGTTTCACTGACACGGGCGTCGTTGCATACGGCCAGCACTTCAATGAGCCTGTCCAAATCGGGGAAGTCAGACAGGGCCGCGGCCGCGCCATGGTGGGTGATTTCGCCGGTGGGCGCATAGCCGATGCCACCGACCTGGAACGCTCCCCGTGCAGTGATGGCGGTGCGAACAGTCATCTCATTGCGCGTCAGGGTGCCGGTCTTGTCGGTGCAGACTGTGGTGACCGAACCAAGAGTTTCCACTGCGGTGAGCTTGCGGACGATGGCCTGATGTTTCGCCATCTGGCGAACTCCGAGGGCCAGCGTGATGGTCACCAACGCGGGTAGCCCCTCAGGAATCGCCGCAACGGCGAATCCAACAGTCGCAGAGAACAGTTCACCGAAGTCGCGTTCATGGATGAGGCGGCCCACCACGAGCATCAACCCGGCGACGCCCAGGATGATCAGGGAGATCTTCTTGCTGAAAGCATCGAGCTGGCTGGTGAGCGGTGTGGCGAGCCGGCCGGTATCGGCAACCATCGACTGGATGCGCCCGATCTCGGTGTTCGCACCGGTGCCGGTAACGACGCCGACTCCGCTCCCTGTGGCGATGAGGGTCCCCGAGAACAGCATCCCGTGACGGTCACCGATTCCCGAATCGGCGGGAACGGGGTCGGTTTGCTTGCCCGCGGGGGAAGATTCCCCCGTCAGAGCAGACTCTTCGACCCTGAGGTTGCTGGCTTCGACGAGGCGGACGTCTGCGGGGACCTTGTCACCGGATTTCACTCGCACGATGTCGCCGGGCACCAGGCTCGACGCATCGGCATTGAGCCAGGATCCACCCCTTCTCGTCTGTGCGTTGAGGGACAGCATCTTGCGAATGCCATCGAGGGCTTTCTCGGCGCGACCCTCCTGGAGGAAGCCGATCACGGCGTTGATGACGGCGACGGAGAGGATGACGGCGGAATCGACCCACTCACCGAAAACGGCAGTGAGGACAGCGGCACCGAGGAGGACGTAGATCAGCACGTCGTTGAAGTGGCCGAGAAAGAGCAGTATCGGGTTCTTCTTCGGCGGAACCGGCAGCGCATTCGGACCGTACGTGCCCAGACGCTGGGCTGCGTCCGCGGCGCTGAGTCCGTCACGGCTGGTGACGAGATCGCTGAAGATGTCCTCAGCGCTCTGAGAATGCGGTGGTGGTGAGGCTAATGAAGCAGGAGCAGGAGTGGTGACGCTCAAAGGAGCACCTTTCTAGAGACAAGGATCGAGCACCGAAACAGGAAGGTGCAGCCCGTCCCGGCCTGGGGTAAAAGTCAGTGATGGTTGGGTGTCGTGGTGGGTGCCTGCACGTCAGGATTTACCAGACAGCGAAAGCGACCGCCCATCTGTCTTGATATTCGCGCTTGGATATGGCGCCTCCGTCCATTTGCCGCTCTGCCTGGCGGAGACGCTTCAGGAGACCATTGACCTGGTCGAATCGGAGTTCGTCATTGAGGTTCAGGCTGATTGTCGACTTCCGCGCTGACGTGGTCACCTGCCGCCTGGTCATCGGCGCGGACACGTGCTTGAGCGCGATCCAGGCCAAGAGGCACAACACGGCCGGGCCGATGCTGGCGGTCAGTAGCGAGATCTCCACAAGGGTGACGACGATCGACGCTGTTCCGAGGGTGCTGGCCGCCGATACCGGGAGCCAGAACCGGGCCAGGTGGGCGCAGCGGCGGAGTATCCGCGGGCTGTCGGGTGGATAGATGACGACACGAAGGTATTCGCTTCCATATCGCCCGGTGCTCGAGGTGAAGTAGCCCCAGCGGTATCTGCCCTCGAGTAGCCACCTCAACCATCGCTGAATCGGCGCGCTGTCGACTGACATTTGAGTTATTCCTCTCGCTCGAGTGCGTCGAAGACGGGTCGGTGGAGTTTGGTCCGGGTGAGGTAGGCGGATCGGGCGATGGCGATGCTTCCGACGGCGGAGGTGGAAAATTGCAGGATCACGATGAGTGCCACTTTCGCGGTGTCGGTCAGGCTCGGCTGGAGCACGAGCACGAGCGCGCCGACAACGACGAAGACGATACCGAGGCCTCCCGCTGTGCCGACCGCGGAGATGCGGGTGTACGCGTCAGGAAACCTGACGATCCCCAGAGCCGCGGTGGCGAAGATCAAGGCTCCGACCACGATTGACACGTTGCCGGTGATATCCAGGACGGTCATCGTTTTCCTCTCGTGAGAATGCGGGCGAGGGACAGGGCGCTGAGGAAGCCGACGAACGACGCGATCAGGACGATGTCGAAGGTGGCGGTGCTGCCGATGCGCACGCCGAACAGGGCGAGGAGGCCGATCATGCCGAAGAGGAGCAGGTCGCCACCGATCACCCGGTCCGCCTCGGTAGGGCCGACCAGTATCCGGTAGGTCGCGGCGAGGCAGGCGAGCACGATGACGCCGATGCCGATGTCGAGTCCGATCATCATCCGTTCAGTCCTTTCCGTCGAACCGCCGAGAGCATTCGGGTTTCCGTATCGGAGAGGACTGACCGCAGCTCTTCGGCGGTCGCGTGATACATACCGTGCACGAACAGCACCCGAGTTCCCGTCTTCTCTCTGCCCTCCGTAGTGCTGTCAGTGACGGTGGTACCGATCGTGAGGGTTCCGGGGGTCAGAGTGATCAGAGCCGCCAGCAGGGTGATCTCTGCATCGGTGCGGCAGCGCGTTGGGAAGCGGGCGATTCCCGTGGTGGAGTTCTGACCGGGGGTGAGGTTGTCATAGAGCACGTTCCCATTCGCAACGACAAGTTCCTTAGCAAACCAGGCCCAGAAGACCAGGAAACGCAACGGCCAGCTAACCCAGGTCATTCGCCCATCACCGCCTCCGTGTAGGCGCTGATATCCAGCAGGCCGTCTGCGGCGGTGCTCGCTAGTCCCAGGAGGATTTCGCCGCCGATGCCCAGCCCGATGGTGAGGGCGGCGAGAATGATCGCGGGGGCAGCGAGGGCGAGGCCGACTCGTGCCGTCGGCGGTGCCTGCACGGCAACGCCACCTCGGGCGGCTGCCCGGTTCTCGTGAGCGTGATCATGGTCGTCGGGGAGGTGCCCCCAGAAAACTCCCGACCAGATCTTGAGCATCGACAGCAGCGTGATCAGGCTCACGGCCAACATGGCCACCACAACGACTATCTGGCCGGCGTCGACCGAAGCCAGCACGATGGAGAGTTTGGCGACAAAACCGGAGAACGGCGGCATGCCGGCCATTGAGAACGCGGCGATGAGGAACACGACGGCGATCAGCGGTTCTCGGCGGCCCATGCCGCCGAGGCGACTGAGCTGACCGGTCCCATAGCGCACCTCGATAGCGCCCGTTGAGAGAAAGAGCGCCGCCTTCACGATCATGTGGTGAATCAGATAGAAGATTCCCGCGGCAAGGCCAGCACCGGTGAAGAGCGCAACGCCGATCATGATGTACCCGATCTGGCTGACCATGTGGAAAGACAGAATGGACCGGGTCGTGGTCTCACCGACAGCCGCGAGTACGCCAACGATCATCGTCAGAGTGAAGACGACGATGCCGATGCCAAGGAATCTGTCGTCGCCCTCAAAGAGCTGGGCATACATGCGGTAGATGGCGTAGATCGCAACTTTGGTGTGCAGGCCGGAGAACAGAGCCGTCACCGCGGGTGAGGTGGCCGGGTAGGTGCGCGCGAGCCAGCCGTGCACGGGAACGATGGCGGCCTTGATCGATAGCGCGAACAGACAGATCCCGGCCGCGAGTGCAACCGCGTCGGACTCGTGCGCCGCTCCGGCGAGTTCGGCGAGGTTCACCGTGCCGGCCGTGCCGTAGATGAAGGCGACTCCGGCGAGGAACACCGTCGAGGTGAACAGGTTGACAGTGACGTATAGCCGTGCACCGGTGACCTGCCGGAGGCGTCCTTTGCCCGGGGCGGCGAGCACGATGAGGGCGTAGGACGGGAGAAGCATCACCTCAATGAAGACGAAGAGGTTGAACAGATCGACCGTCAGCAGGGCCCCGTTCACTCCCGCCATGAGCACAAGAACGAGCGGTGCGAAGAAACGACCGTCTGCGGCCCTCGAGGTGATGGCGAACAACGAACACACCGCGGTCAGGAGCCCCGTCGCGGTCAGCATCAGCGCCGTGAACATGTCTGCCGCCAGGGGGATGGCGATACCGAACGGCCACGCGCCCACGCCGTGCGCCATCACTCCACCGGCATCGACGATTCCGATCAGGGCCAGGCCGGCGATCATCGATCCCGTCGAACCGGCCAGCAGGAACCCCGCTTGCAGGCGCGGACGCCGGCCGACGGTGATGAGCAGCGCCGCCAGCAGCATCGGGACGGCAACGAACATGGGGAGCAGCATCGCGGTCATACGACACGCCCCTTGTAGGCCTCGAGCTGGGCGGCGGTTTCAGAGGCCTCGCCCACCCTTGCGTCGGTATCGTCGTTGACATCATCACCATCGTTGACGTCGACTGTGTCATCGTCGTGCTCTCCCGTGACGGCGAGGCTGAGGAGGAAGATCGTGATGGAGAAAGCAATCACGATCGCTGTGAGAACGAAGGCCTGAGGGAGAGGGTCGGCGACACCCGCGGTGTCGTCTAATGTGCCGAACGGTGCAGCACGTCCGGCTGCGCCTCCCGAGGCCATGAGAATGAGGTTGACAGCGTGCCCGAGCAGGATGAATCCGAGGATCACCCGCAGCAGTTCACGGCGGAGCAGGAGGTAGACGGCGCCGCAGACGAGCAGCCCGGCAGAAACGGCCAAGGTCATCGGAGGCTCCCTTCTTCAATACGAACATTGGGGCCGGACTGCAAAGACGCAGTCGACACGGGGGTGGTACGGCGATCCACGCCCAGCAGGTTGAGAGACGCCAGAACAACACCGATCACGGCGAGGTATACGCCGATATCGAACAGGAGCGCTGTGGTGAGGTGCATGCCTAACACGTCGGCGTGCAGTGGTCGCAGGAACGAACCGTCGCCGTAGCCCATGAAACCGGTGATCGTCGCTGTCGCGATCCCCAGCCCGATGAGCACGATGTAGGGCAAGCGGATGCGAGCCGATTCATCTGATGGGGCGGCGAGGTACAGCAGAGCAAAGCCAGCCCCTCCCACCAGCGCAGCGATGAAGCCGCCGCCGGGATCCTGATGACCACGCAGTAGCAGCATGAGCGACAGCACGATGGTCAGCGGTCCCGCCCAGCGGCTCAATGACTGCGCAAAGACGGAGTTGTGGCGGGCGTTCGCCAGCGGCGAGTCTTCATCCACAGCCGAATCGACGGCGGAGTCGTCGACAGCCGGGTCGATCGCGCGACGGGCCGAGAGGAGTGCCGCAACCGCGACGCCGGCCACTCCGAGTACGGTCAGTTCTCCGAGGGTGTCCAGCGCCCGGAAATCCACCAGGATGGTGTTCACGACATTGGCGCCACCGGTTTCCTCCTGGGCGTTGCGCAAGAAGTATTCGGCAGCGCCGGAGAGTTCCCGCCGCCCGGTGAAGGCGATAACTCCCAGAGTCGTGGCAAGTCCGGCGGCGGCAGCGACAACCGCGGAAGACATCCGTCGACGGGCGCTGTCGCGGCGGAAGCGTCGCGGCAGCCGCCGTAGGACCAGCACCAGTACGCAGATGGTGAGGATCTCGACGAGTAGCTGCGTCAGTGCCACGTCGGCCGCACCGAGCCAGAAGAACCACAGTGTCATGGCGAACCCGATGACTCCGACGACAACGATCGCCGAGACACGAGTGCCCGCCAGAACGGTTGCAACCGTCCCGACCAGGACCAGGATGACAAGCACCCAATCCAGCGGTTGAGTCGGGTCTCCCACGATCGCGGGCAAATCGCCTACGAAACCGACGCCGACGGCGGCGATACTGATCAGGCAAAGCACGGGGATCAACAGGTGCCGTCTCGGTGCATCGGATGCGCTGAGCCGGCCTACCGGCTCGCCGAGCCGGATAATACCGGCCCTGATTTTGTCGACGATCGTAAGCGCATGGAAGGGGAAGTGCACACGCAGAAGGACCGGCTCTACCCGCGATCGCAAGAGAACCAGCGCCGTACCGGCGCTGAGGACCAGGACGGAAATCAGGAGGGCAGGGGTCAGACCGTGCCAGAGTTCGAGATGCGGAGTACTGACGGTTCCGGACGCATCCGAGCTTGCCGCGCCCACCAGCGAGTCGAGAAGCGCCGGTGCAATACCAAACGCAAGCCCAGCCGCGGCGAACAAGGCGGGTGCGGCCCAGAATGCAGCCGGGGCCTCGCTCACCAGTCGACCGGAGCGACCGCCCGCGGCGCCGATGACGAACCGGCCGGCGTAGGCGAAAGTGAGAACCGCTGTCAGCGCAACGACAAGAGTGACCACCGGGGCAAGCCACGTCGGCCCTGGCGTGGCAAGGAGCGCAACGAACATGCTCTCCTTGCTCACGAAGCCGAGCAGCGGCGGCACGCCGGCCATGGACAAGGCGGCGATGGCTGCGACAGTGAGGGTGACGGGCATCCGAACGTTCAGCCGGGCGAGTTCGCGGATGTTCCGTGACCCGGCCTGGTGATCGAGGATGCCGACAACCATGAACAGCGCCGCCTTGAACAGTGCGTGTGCCACGGTGTGAACCACGGCCGCGGTCAGTGCTTCCGGCGTGCCCACGCCGATGAGGAGCACGAGCAGACCGAGTTGACTGATCGTGGAGTAGGCCAGCAACTCCTTGAGGTCCCTGCGGCGCAAAGCCGCGATGCCGCCGAGCAGGGCGGTCACGGCGCCGCTGGAGATCAGCAACGACGACCAGAGGGCATTGTCGTTCAGCACCGGAGAAAAGAGCAGCAGCAGGTAGATGCCCGCTTTGACCATCGCCGCCGCGTGAAGGTACGCGCTGACCGGAGTGATTGCCACCATAGAGTCGGGCAGCCAGGCGTGGAACGGAAACTGCGCGGACTTCGTGAACGCGGCAATCGCCAACAGGACCACCACCCACGTCGTGACCGTCGAGTTCTCGTTCCAGAACGGCGCCTCGAGGATCTCACTAATTCGGGTCGTTCCGGCCGCGATCGTCATGGCCACCGCCGCGCCCAGCAGGCTCAAGCCGCCCAGTGCGGTCACCAGGAGGGTGCGGATAGCAGGCTCACGAGCGTGTGCTCCCGAACGCGCAATGAGGAAGAACGAGCAGAGCGTGGTCGCTTCCCAGGCCACGAACAAGAGAACGACGTCATCGGCGAGCACCAACACGAGCATTGCCAGGGCAAATGCCGTCATCAAGACGTAAAAGCCCGTGTGATTTCCACGGCCAAGGTACCTAGCGGAGTACATCATCACACCGGCCCCGATGACCGTCACCAACAGGCCGAAGAGCAGGCCCAGGCCGTCGAGCCGCAGCGCGAAGCTGACACCGATACTCGACATCCACGGCCACACTTCAGCTGTGGGGCCATCTGCGGATGCGGCCACAAGCAGGCCGGCGGCGGCCAGTAACGGGATCGCAAGAAGAAAACCACTATTGCGGCCGAAAGTCCTGCCAAGCACCATGGCTGCCACGCATGCGGCAGCGACGAGTGCGATGCACCCAATGAGCATCAAAACACCTTTTCGTCGTCCGGAGAATAAACGCACCGAACCGGAAAGGAATGTGCTCACCCACGCAACGCGCTTGGTGAACTCGGGTCGACGCTAAACGACGACAACTGCAGGAGAAGCCCCTGCGAGAATGGCACCCCAGCTAGAGAGGTACCCGTTCGTTCCGGGATGCGTCATCACCCAAGACGTCGGCACAAAGCCCACGTTCAGCGCACGCATTTTCGAAAACATATTCCTACTTTACCAAGAGCGATCACATTGTGAAAATCAGACGCATGAACGGCAGCACGGCAAGTCCCAGGATGCAGGCGGCGATCCCCCAGATCAACCAGGATTTCGGCGTCACCGGGTCGAACGTGGCAGACGACGTCGTCCGTTCCGTTGGTCGGGGGGGGGGACTGCCGGTATGACGGAGCCGTCCATCGCTGGTCTGTGCGGTCACGCCGCTCGCCCTGGCAAGGTCCCTGATCTGCATGCTTCCATTCCACAAGGCGACCTTGTAGCGTGTCCAACGTTTACCGTGAAGACATGGAAATCACATTGCAGTACTTCGACGGTTGCCCGAACTGGACGATCGCGGCCGAGCGGCTCGGGATGATCGCAGCAGAACGACCCGGCGTCAACGTAAACCGGCACCTGATCGAAACCCCGGAGGACGCGGAGACGATCGGCTTCCGGGGATCCCCGAGCATTCTGGTCGACGGGCGGGACCTCTTCCCTGACCTGTCGGCCGCGGTGGGGCTCGCCTGCCGTATTTATGCCACCCCTGCCGGGTTCGCCGGGGCCCCGACGCTGCAACAACTGCGCGAAGCGATCGCCGAAGCATGAGCGGTGCCGGGGAGCGGCCAAGTACTACGCCCACCGGCGGCGATGGCCACCAGGCAGGCGAGACGAACTTCGGCGACGTGTAACGGTCAGCTGACTGCCACTGCCGACGTCCCGTCGGAGCGCGGTAGCAGTCGTGGGAGTACGTCGGACAGGGTCACGACCCCGCGGAAGGTGCCGTCGTCAACCACCACGACGAGCTGCTGGCTCGTCGCGCGCATCTGGGCGAGGACGTCGTATACCGGCGTCTCGCCTGCGATCGCCAGGGCGGTTCGCACAAATGGGGCGGCGGGAGCCTCGAGGGCGTCGAGCAGGGTATCCCGCACGTGGATGACGCCGGGTATGCCCCGGTTTGGTTCACCGACGAGGATGCGCATGTGGCCGGACTGCGCGGCCGCCCGCTGCACATCGGCTACCGTCGCATCGAGGGGCACGACGGTCGGGATCGAACTTATGTTGACGAGCGCGTCCAGGCGCAGAGTCTCAAGTTCGATGGCGGCCTGGAGCTGATCCTGGAAGGAACTGTCGAGCATGCCTGTGCGGGAAGACAGTTCGACAAGGTGGCGGATCGTCTCGGCGTTCTGGCCACCCACGGCGGCACTCTCCACGGGGACGACACCCGACGCGCTCACCAGCTTGTTAGCGATGCTGTTGATCCACATCAGGAGGGGCCGGAAGGGCCAGATGAAGATGCGAGACGGGATGCCGATCACCTTCGCCGCCGTCTCGGGGTGGGCGATGGCCCATGATTTCGGAGCCATCTCGCCCACCACGAGGTGCAGGAAGGTGACGATGAGAAGCGACAGGGAGAAGGCGAGAACGCCGGCGGCCCAATCCGGGAGGCCCCAGGCCGAGAGTATCGGCCCGAGCCAGTAGTCGAGCGCGGGCTTGGTGACGGCGCCGAGCGCGAACGTGCACGCCGTGATCCCCAGCTGAGCACCGGCGAGCATCAGGGTCAGTTCGTTGACCCCCTTGAGGGCTGCGCGGGCGGAGCGATCCGTCGCCGCGGTCGCCTCAAGGCGGTGGCGTCGTGCACCCAGCAGTGCAAACTCGATGATCACGAAGAACGCGCTGAGTGCAATCAGGATGACGGTGGCGATAGCCACGACAAGACCATCGTTCATCGGCCAACCTCCCTAGAGTCGTCGGCAACCGGTTTGGAGCCGTTCTTCGGCTCCTGGTCATCGCCGAGGCTCTCGACGAGCCTCACGCGCACCTCGTGCGGAACGTGGCGTTCGATGGTGAGGATCTCGATCTCGAGCGACCTGTGCACATCGTCGTTTCGGACGAGATCAGCAGGGTCATCGGGCAAGGCGACCTGGATGGTCTCCCCCGCGAATGGAAGCCCGCCGCGCTCGGCAATGATGAGCCCCGCGACGGTCTCAAAGTCTCCGGCGGGCAATTCGTAACCAATGGCCCGGTGCATCTCGTCGACGTGGACGTCGCCGCTCATGAGCCAGACCGCGTCGCCGTCGGAGTCGACGGAGGGCGCGGCAGCCTCGTCGTGTTCGTCAGTGATCTCTCCGACGATTTCTTCCGCGAGGTCTTCGAGGGTGAGGACGCCGGCAAAGCCACCGTACTCGTCGATCACACAGGCGAGTTCGTTGCGGGATCGGGTGATTTCGGCGAGGGCATCCGGCAGCTTCATTTGCGCGGAGAGAACCACCGCCGGCTGCATTAGAGCCGTAACGGGGGCGTCCTTGGAGAGCTTGGAACCGAGAACATCGGCGAGTTGCACGACGCCGAGGGGCTGGCTTTCCTCGTCCACGACCGGGTAACGGGTGTGGGCACGCGCCATCAATTCGCGCACCTCACCGATGGTGGTGTTGGGGCGGACTGTGGCAACGAGCGAACGGGGAATCATTGCATGCTCGACGTCCTGTGCGGGGAATTCGAGAATGCGGTCGAGCATGAGAGACAGCTCGACGGGCAGGTCGCCGCTGTCGCGGGAGTCCGAAACGATTCGCTCAAGGTCCAGCGCCGAGGCGCTGGAATCAACATCGTGCACGGGTTCGATGCGGAGCAGGCGGAGCAGGGCATTGGCCGCGAAATCGAAAATGGCGATGAGCCATCCGAAAACCGCAAGATAGATCGTGGTCGATCGGGCCAGGCCGCGCGCGAGGGGTTCAGGGTTCGCAATGGCGAGGTTCTTGGGGTACAGCTCACCGAAAATCATTTGCACAACTGTCGCGAGCACCAAGGCGATAACAGTGCCCAGGGTGACGCTGACAGCCATCGACACGCCGACTCCACCCAGCAGAGCGCCAAGAGATTCACCGATAAGCGGCTGGGCGACGAAACCCACGAGAAGACCGGTGACGGTGATGCCCAGTTGCGCCCCGGAAAGCATGAATGACGTCCGCTTCGTGACAGCGAGTGCACGCACCGCCGCAGCGTCCCCCGCCGCCGCACGCGCGCCGAGCCGGTTGCGGTCCACCGACATGTAGGCGAATTCCTGGGCGACGAAATAGCCGTTGGCCGCGATGATCACGAGAGTGATGACGATACCGAGAAGTAAGAGGAGCAGAGTCTCAATCACGAGGAGATCACCCCGTCACAATGCAACGGGAACGATCGCGTTCGGTGTGGAGTCTTGCTTGGCCTGTCAATGGCCCACGGGGCCATGGCTGGTGAGCCCACAGTTGCGGTCAACGCCTCTCAAGGTGTGTCTAAATGTTCAGAACTATCAGGATACCGGGTGGTTCCTGTAGGTGAGCAGCACGTCGGCGTCACCATTGCGGCAACTACGAGAGACCATGACAATGGGTTCATTGTCTCGCCACTTCGGCGGCAACTAGATGAGCCGATCAAAGTCTATTTTTCAGTATCGTCGGCGTCCGCCGCGCCACCACACACACCCGTTGTGAAACAGCAAACGTGTCATCTTCCTCTCACTGGGTGGCTGACTCTTGGGCACGAGAAGGCGGACTCCCCGCCGTGACGCTGACTACATTCCGAGACGTTCCGTGGAACGCGCCCTACTGCGAGCGCCTCGGCTTCGTACTTTCTTGCCACGTGACTGGGGCCCGACGGTGGACGCTCTACTGGATACAGGTTCCCAAACGCCACTCCCCCGAAACTTCATCTTCCGATGAGTTCCCGGGCGGCTGCGCGTCCGGTGCGCACGGCGCCTTCCATGTAACCGCACACCCAATGGTCGGAGCCCACCACCCAGAAGGGAGGTTCGTGCGTGCCATGAAGGGGACCGACGGCGGTGACCTCTCCGGGACGCCAGGCTGTGATGTAACCCTGCGTCCACGGATCCGCACCCCAGTTGCGCATGAAGACGGCCGTCGGGGTTGTAGCCCTTGGCCCGTAGGCTAATCCCAGTTCCGCCGTCAGGACCTTCTCACGGAGCGTCGGCGGCGTGGCGCAGTAGGGCCCCAGCTTGCCGACGGGTACGAGTGCAGAGAGAATGCCCGTGTTCTGGACCCACGTCCCGCCGAGGATGGTGTGCTCAAAGTAGCCGGTGCCGTTCTGGTTGTTCTCCTCCCAGAAGGAGGAATCGTAGACGGTCACAAACTTCGCGGTCGGGGCGTGTTGCTGGCGGTGTAGCGATGCGAGGCGTTCGGCGCTGAGACCGGTTATGCGAACGTCCCGAAGCGGCCCTGCCGGCAGGGAGCAGACGACATCGGTCCCGGTGAAGCGCTCACCGGTGTGAAGGGTCACGGAGACACCCCTCGTGGTGATGTCGATGGCGGCTACGGGGCTCGAGTAGCGAATGCGGTGCGCGAGTTGCTCGGCCATGAGAAGTGCGACGGTCGCGGAGCCCTCGACGACCTTCAAGCTCTCCCACGCGTCGTAGTTGTAGAACCCGAGGGCGCCCGCCGCCGACTCCTTGCGGAGGTCGCCGAGCAGTGACCGCCGTTCGACGGAGTCTTCCGCCAAGGCCATCGCGCGAACTTCCAGGGCGCGGACGATGTTAGGGGTGGCGCCTTCAGAGCGCAACCAGTCACCGACTGACAGTCGGTCCAGGGCCACAGCGTCGGGATGCCCCCAGGGATTGTCTGGATCTACGGTTGCAGCCAACTCTGCGAAGTGCCGCTCGATTCGGTCGTACTTGCGCTGGTCCGAGGCCGACAACCATGGCGCCGCGTTGCCCATAGACAGGCCGTCGTTCATCAGCCAGGCCGACTCGCCCGGGTTCTCGGTGAAGCTCGGACCGAGGTGCAATCCCAGCTCATCGACCAGCCCTCGATACGCCGAGTGCGAGTCGCCCACGACTTCTCCGCCGAGTTGAACCAGGCGGCCATCGGCAGTCCTGGCTTGCTCGACCCGCCCGCCGGGCCGCGCACGAGCCTCCAACACAACAACATCCGACCCGGCGTTCATCAGGTCCCGGGCAGCACTCAACCCAGCAAGGCCGGCTCCAACGACAACCACATCGTGCGTACTCACTCTGCCTCC
>DATISQ010000331.1:0-2033 GCA_035581905.1 Cryobacterium sp. | reverse complement strand
CTGCAGAACGGCGACCGCCTGCCCGAGCCGATCTACACCCCCGCGTGGAAGGCCCCGATGGGCGAGCACGACGAGAACATCTCGTTCGAGCGCACGGTGGAGCTGGTCGGGGCATCCGTCGCCGATGAGCTGCGCCGCCTGTCGCTGGAGATCTTCGGACGCGCCTCGGCGATCGCCGAGAAGGCCGGGGTCATCCTGGCCGACACGAAATTCGAGTTCGGCGCCGACCGCGTCACGGGCGTGATCACGCTCGCCGACGAGGTGCTCACCAGCGACTCGAGCCGCTATTGGGACGCCTCCCTCTGGCAGTCCGGCACCACCCCGGAACAACGGATGGCCAGCTTCGACAAGCAGATCGTGCGCGACTGGCTCGCGGCGCACTGGGACATGACCGGCACGCCGCCGGCGCTGCCGGTGGAGATCATCGAGCAGACCGCGGCCCGCTACCGGGAGCTGCTGGAGCGGCTGACGCACGCGGTGTCCGGGGCCGGCTCGGCGTAAGCGAGGGCGGCACAGGGCCGCACCAGGGCCGCGCAGGGGCCACGCAGGGGCGCGCCGGGGCCACGCCGGGCCGCGCCGGGGCCACGCGCCTTTCGACGCGGCGCCGCAATGTCGCCGGGCGTCATGACCCGGCGGCCGAGCGCTGCAAACTGATACGCTCCGGCCATGCGAATCAAGATGTGCAGCGTCCACGTGAACGACCCCGCCGCCGCGTTCGACTTCTACACGTCCGTGCTCGGATTCGAGAAGCTGATGGCCATCCCGGAGCACCAGCTCTACGTCGTGAAGTCGCCGGAGGACCCCGACGGGGTCGGCCTCCTCCTCGAGCCCAACGACAACAAGGTGTCCGCGAAGTACGCGCAGGGCCTGCGCGGCCTCGGGCTGCCGGCCATCGTGTTCGGCACCTCGGATGTGCAGGCCGAGTACGAGCGACTCCGCACCCTGGGCGTTCAGTTCGCCGGCGCCCCCAGCACGGATGCCTATGGCACCTCCGTGATCTTCGACGACACCTGCGGCAACCTGATCCAGCTCCACGAAGACGAGCAGTAGCAGTAGCAGGCGCAGGCGCCGGGCCCGGACCCCCTTCCGGCACCTTTCCGTGGCTAACTCAGGAGATTCCGGCACCGGCCATCACCGGGCCCCTGGTCGGGCGGCGGATTGCGTCCGACTGCGACCGGGGCCGGCGAATCTCCTGAGTTAGCCCGCAAGCGCGAGCGCTCCACCGGAATACCGGACCCGCGTCATCCGTTGGGACCAGTGTGAATCGATCTGCGAACGACCTGCTGCCCGCGTCCACCGGTATGGGCGCGGTGACCCTGCGCGTAGCCGACCTCGACGCCATGATCAGGTACTACCGCGACGCGGTGACCCTCCAGCTGCAGAGTCACGACGGGCCGGTCGCCGTGCTCGGACGCGGAACCGTGCCGATCGTTGTTCTGCAGCACGCCCCGGAGCTGGCCGCCGCCGAGCCCCGCTCGAGCGGGCTGTTCCACACCGCCATCCTCTTCGACACGCAGGCGCAGCTCGCCGCGGCGGTCTACACGGTGGGCACGAGGCATCCGGGATCGTTCACCGGCAGCGCCGATCACCTGGTCAGCCAGGCCTTCTACTTCACCGACCCGGAGGGCAACGGCATCGAGCTCTACTGGGACCGCGACCGCACCGAGTGGACCTGGAACCACGGCCAGGTCGAAATGGCCACCCTCACCCTCGACCCGAACACCTTCATCGGTGAGCACCTGACCCGGGACGGCCAGGCGCATCCGTCGGTCGGCAACGCCATCGTCGGGCACGTACACCTCTCCGTCGGCGACGTGGGCACCGCCCGCGAGTTCTACGTGGACCGCCTCGGCTTCGAGGCCACGGCGACCCTCGGCGGCCAGGCCCTGTTCGTCTCGGCCGGCGGTTACCACCACCACATGGCCATGAACACCTGGAACAGCGCCGGCGCCGGCAAACGCCGCCTGGCCCTCGGGCACGGCGAGGTCGACATCATCCTGCCGGGCGCCGACGACATCAGCGCCCTGAACGAA
>DATISQ010000330.1:0-3601 GCA_035581905.1 Cryobacterium sp. | reverse complement strand
CGAGTTTGTTGATCGTGCCGAGCGCCGTGTCCTCGCCGGTGGCAACGGCCAGGCCGGCGCCCCGCCCGCTGGCCACGAAGGTGCCGCTGAACGCGATGTTGGTCTTGTCCGCGTCGACGAGTTCCTCGGCCAGAGGCTGGGTCTGCTTGGTGGCCGGCATCGATTCACCGGTCAGCATGGATTCGTCCACCATCAGGCCGTTGGCGTCGATGAGCCGCATGTCCGCGACCACCCGCTCGCCGCTTTCGAGCAGCAGCAGATCGCCCGGAACGACGGTTCCGGTGGCGACGACCTGCTCGACGCCGTCCCGGCGAACCCGACAGGTCGGCGTGGCCAGTGACCGCAGGGCCCGAACATCCCGCTCCGCCTTGCGCTCCTGGATGAAGCCCAGTGCGGCGTTGATGATGAGAACCAGGAAGATCGCAGCCGAGTCGATCCAGTGCTGCTGCACCGCCGTGATCACGGCGGCAACGAGCCGGATATAGATCAGGGGGCTTCTGAACTGCCGCAGCAGGGTGAGCCACCAGGGGGTGGTGGTGGCGAAATCGAGTTCGTTCGGCCCGTGATGGAGTAACCGTTCGGCAGCCTCGTCGGAACTGAGGCCGTCCGGGCCGCTCCCCAACGCCTCCGAGACATCAGCGGCGCTCCGGCTGTGCCACGAGCTCTCCTGGTCGGTGACGTCGCTCAGCCTGCTCGACACTGGCGGTCCTCCATTCGCACTTGATGCCATCAACCTATGCCTGATCGACCTCGTCCTGATCGATCTCGGCCAGATCGATCGGACCCCGGCGGGCGGACAGCCCCGTGTGTGGGTAAGGGTGGCCCGTAGCGCGCTTCCGCTGTGGAATCCTACAAAATGTGGAATCCTACAAAACGGATGCCGGGCGGAGCATGCTTCGTTGTAGGCCCGTCACGCACTATTTCCGCGCTTCGCGAGAGCCACCTAACGTGTAAGAAAATTTCGAGTTCGCGCGAAGACGAAGGACCAATGATGGTTGACACTGCCCAGCGCTCCAACAGCAAAAAAAACGCCCGCACTCCGGGCAAGACCTCGGCCAAGTCGGCCAAGACCCCGGCCAAGACCGCCACCACGCCTCCCGTGGCACCCGGCGTCGACACCGGCCCGGTCATGATCGCCGGTCAGGCCGGCGCCCCCAGGCTCGACATCGAGTCCCTGCACCGGCGGCTGCTCGGTACCTGGGCGGACGTGCGCCTGCGGGCCCGTGAGCACACGGCGCAGCCCGAGCTGCAGCGCATCGAGGGCCAGTCCATGGCCGAGCACCGCGAACGCGTGCTGGGGCAGCTGCGCATCCTCGCCGACAACGGGCACGTGCACCGCGCGTTCCCGGCACACCTGGGCGGTGCCGACGACCACGGCGGAAACATCGCCGGCTTCGAGGAACTCGTCACGGCCGATCCCAGCCTGCAGATCAAGGCGGGCGTGCAGTGGGGCCTGTTCGGTGCGGCGGTGCTGCACCTCGGCACGAAGAAGCACCACGACGCCTACCTGCCGGGCATCATGACCATGCAGGTCCCGGGCGTCTTCGCGATGACCGAAACCGGCCACGGATCGGATGTCGCGGCGATCGGCACGACGGCGACCTACGACCCTGCCACGCAGGAATTCGTCATCGACACCCCGTTCCGCGCGGCGTGGAAGGACTACCTCGGCAACGCCGCCAAAGACGGCATCGCGGCCGTGCTGTTCGCCCAGCTGATCACTGCGGGCGTCAACCACGGGGTGCACGCCTTCTGGGTGCCGATCCGCGACGAGTCCGGGAACTTCCTGCCCGGCATCGGCGGCGAGGACGACGGCCTCAAGGGCGGCCTCAACGGGATCGACAACGGCCGGCTCCACTTCGACGGGGTTCGCATCCCCCGCGAGAACCTGCTCAACCGGTACGGCGACGTCGCCGAGGACGGCACCTACGCCAGCCCGATCTCCAGCCCCGGCCGCCGCTTCTTCACCATGCTCGGCACCCTGGTGCAGGGCCGCGTCTCGCTCGACGGCGCCGCCACCCAGGCGTCCGCGATGGCGCTCACGATCGCCATCACCTACGGCAGCCAGCGCCGGCAGTTCAACGCCGGCAGCGACACCGACGAGGAGGTCATCCTCGACTACCAGCGTCACCAGCGCCGGCTGCTGCCACGCCTGGCCACGACCTACGCGCACACGTTCGCCCACGACGAGTTCCTGGTCAAGTTCGACCAGGTCTTCAGCGGGCAGGCCGACACGGATGCCGACCGGCAGGACCTCGAAACCCTCGCCGCCGCCCTCAAGCCGCTCTCGACCTGGCACGCGCTCGACACCCTGCAGGAGGCCCGCGAGGCCTGCGGCGGCGCCGGGTTCCTGGCCGAGAACCGGCTGGTCGGCCTCCGCGCCGACCTGGACGTTTTCGCCACCTTCGAGGGCGATAACAACGTACTTCTGCAGCTCGTCGCCAAGCGTCTGCTCACCGACTACAGCCGCAAGTTCGCCTCGGCCGGCCCGGGCGTGCTCGCCCGCTACGTCGTGCAGCAGGCCGCCGGCCGCGCCTACCACGGCTCGGGGCTCCGCACCCTGGGCCAGGCGGTCGCCGACTTCGGCTCCACCGCTCGCTCGGTGGGCCATCTCCGTGACACCGAGGTGCAGCGGGAGCTGCTCACCGACCGGGTCGAGACCATGATCGCGGAGATCGCGGTCAAGCTCCGCTCGGCCGGCAAGCTGCCGCCGAAGGATGCCGCCGCCCTCTTCAACGCGAACCAGAACCAGCTGATCGAGGCGGCCCGGTCGCACGGGGAGCTGCTGCAGTGGGAGGCGTTCACCCGGGCGGTCGAGACCACCGAGGACGCCGGCACGAAGCAGGTCCTGACCTGGCTGCGCGACCTGTTCGGGCTCGGGCTGGTGGAGAAGCACCTGGCCTGGTACCTGATCCACGGGCGCATGTCGGCGCAGCGGGCGCAGTCGGTCACGGCCTACATCGACCGCATCATCGCCCGGCTCCGTCCGCACGCCCTCGACCTGGTCGACGCCTTCGGCTACAGCCAGGATCACCTCCGGTCGGCGATCTCCAGCGGCGCCGAACAGGAGCGCCAGAACGAGGCCAGGGACTACTACGCCGCCCAGCGCGCCAACGGCACCGCTCCCCGCGCCGAGAAGGCCCCCGTCAAGAAGTAGCCGCGCAGCGGGTCCCCCGGGAAGAACACCCCGGGGGCCCCGTTCCGGTCGAGAGTGCCCGTTCCACCGGTCACTCTCGACCGGAACGGGCACCTTCGCGCGTGACGACCGCGACCCCGCCCGATTCCGCTTCGAGTGCACCCGGCGAATAGGCTCGGGAGTATGCGCACTTTCTATCCCGAGATCGAACCCTACGAAACCGGACTCCTCGAGGTCGGTGACGGGCAGACCATCTACTGGGAGGCATCCGGCAACCCCGACGGCAAGCCGGCCGTCTATCTGCACGGCGGGCCGGGCGGCGGATCGAGCCCGAAGCAGCGCCGGGTCTTCGACCCGGAGAAGTACCGCATCATCCTCTTCGACCAGCGCGGCTGCGGCCAGAGCACGCCGCACGCGAGCGCGGCGGATGCCGACCTCAGCACGAACACCACCTGGCACCTGGTC
>DATISQ010000329.1:0-3960 GCA_035581905.1 Cryobacterium sp. | reverse complement strand
GCCCGCGCAGGCCGCCCTGGCCTGGGTGGCCCAGATCGACGGCGTCAGCGCGGTCATCCCCGGCGCCCGCTCGGTGCAGCAGGCCCGCGGCAATGCCGCCGCCGGCTCGGCGGCCCCGCTCAGCCTCGCGTTCAACGAGGGTGTGCAGGACATCTACGACCGGATGCTGCGCGACCAGATCCACCCCCGCTGGTAGCACCTTTCCGGTCGAGAGTGCCCGTTCCGCCGGTCACTCTCGACCGGAACGGGCACCCTCGCCCACCTCGATGAAGAGAAATGAAGAGAGACGAACGCCCATGACCGAGACGCCCATGACCGAACTGCCCGTCATCACCCACTGGATCGACGGGGCTCCCCTCCTGGGAGTCTCGACCCGCACCGCGCCCGTCTTCAACCCGGCCCTCGGTGCCGTCGCAAAGAATGTGCTCCTGGCCAGCGACGTCGACGTCGACACCGCCGTCGCCTCCGCGCACGCCGCCTACCCGCTCTGGCGTGACACCTCCCAGGCCAAGCGCCAGGGCCTCATGTTCAACTTCCGTGAACTGCTGAACGCGCGCAAGGGAGAGCTGGCCGACATCCTTACCGCCGAACACGGCAAGGTGACCGCGGATGCCCTCGGCGAGATCGCGCGCGGCCTCGAGGTCGTCGAGTTCGCGCTCGGCATGCCCCACCTGACCAAGGGCGAGTACTCGGAGAACGTGTCCACGGGCGTCGACGTGTACACCCTGCGCCAGCCGCTCGGCGTGGTGGGAATCATCAGCCCGTTCAACTTCCCCGCCATGGTGCCGCTGTGGTTCTTCCCGATCGCGATCGCGGCCGGCAACACGGTCGTGCTCAAGCCCAGCGAGAAGGACCCGTCCGCGTCCAACTGGATGGCCGCCCTGATGACCGAGGCCGGGCTGCCGTCCGGCGTGCTCAACGTCGTGCACGGCGACAAGGAAGCCGTCGACGCCCTGCTCGTGCACCCGGACGTGCAGGCGATCTCGTTCGTCGGGTCCACGCCGATCGCGAAGTACATCTACGAGACGGCCGCCCACCACGGCAAGCGCGTGCAGGCCCTCGGCGGTGCGAAGAACCACATGCTCGTGCTGCCCGACGCCGACCTGGACCTGGCCGCGGATGCCGCGGTCAACGCCGGCTTCGGCTCGGCCGGGGAGCGCTGCATGGCGATCAGCGTGGTGGTGGCCGTGGAACCGGTCGCCGACGAGCTGGTCGCGAAGATCACCGAGCGGCTGAAAGGCCTCAAGGTGGGCGACGGCATGCGCGGCTGCGACATGGGGCCGCTGATCACGAAGGTGCACCGGGACAAGGTGGCCTCCTACATCGACCTGGCCCACACCGACGGAGCCGAGGTCGTCGTGGACGGCCGCGGCATCGAGGTCGACGGCGACGCGAGCGGTTTCTGGCTCGGCCCGACCCTGTTCGACCGAGTCGGAACCGATTCGGACGTCTACCTCGACGAGATCTTCGGCCCGGTGCTCTCCGTCGTGCGGGTCGCCAGCTACACCGAGGGGCTCGACCTGATCAACCGCAGCCGCTACGGCAACGGCACGGCCATCTTCACCAACGACGGCGGTGCGGCGAGGCGGTTCCAGAACGAGGTGCAGGTCGGCATGATCGGCATCAACGTGCCGATCCCCGTGCCCGTGGCTTACCACTCCTTCGGCGGCTGGAAGGACTCCCTGTTCGGCGACGCCAAGGCCTACGGCCCGTCCGGGATCGCCTTCTACACCCGGGAGAAGGCCATCACAAGCCGGTGGCTGGACCCGAGCCACGGCGGCATCAACCTGGGCTTCCCGCAGAACGACTAGCGATCACAAGATAGCCCCAGGCCTGCTGAGGGCGGAATTCCCAAGGGGATTCCGCCCTCAGTCGTTTTCAGGACCGGGCAGCCTTGACGACGCCTGATCGGCGGTCCATCTTGGTACCACCACCACCCCCCATAGACGCGCCGGGCGAGAATCCCCCCATTCTCGTCCGGTGCTCTCCACCGCCGCCAGTGCGCTCCACCCGCCAGGTCTACGGGACGAGAGCGTGCTGGGCCTGCACGCGGGCGGCCTCGGTGCGCAGCACATCCAGGACGGTGCGCACGGCCAGGCGCTCGGCACGGTCGGGGCGCATGAGGGCCACGATCTGGCGTTCGGCGTCCACCCCTCGCAGCGGCTTGAGCACGAGCCGGCCCGGCTGGTCGCCGCCCCAGGTGTACCGGGGCACCAGGGCGATGCCGAGGCCCGCCATGACGAACGCCTCGATCACCCGCAGGTCGGCGAAGTGCTGGGCGACAATGATCTGGCTGCCGGCCTTCTGCTCGATCTGGTGCAGGATGCGCTCGAACGGGTAGCCGGTCGGCGCGCCGATCCAGGTCTCGCCGATCACGTCCGCCGGGGTGATCCACGAGCGGGAGGCCAGCCGGTGGCCGGCCGGCAGCCCGACATCGAGCGGCTCGGTCATCAGCGGGACCACGGTCAGGCCGCGACCGCCCCAGGGGAGCTGGCCGCGCAGGCTGTAGGCGAGCACGATGTCGTACTCCGCCGTGAGCGCGGGGAAGTCGCTGAGCTCCGGGTCCTTGTCGGTGCAGTTGACGACGAGTCCGGGGACGGCGGCGATGCTCTTCACCGCTCCCGGCAGCAGCATCTCGCCCGCGGTCGGAAACGTGACCAGGCTCACCTCGCCCGTGGCGTCGTTGCGGAACTCGTCCCAGACCGCCCGGGCGCGAGCGAGGGCGACCGCGACATCCGTTGCGCTGCGGGCCAGGGCGCGGCCGGCATCCGTCAGAATGAGGCCGCGACCGCGGCGCTCGGTGAGCGGCAGACCCGCCTCGCGTTCGAGCACTTTCAGCTGCTGCGAGACAGCGGATGGCGTGCGGTGCGTCGCGCGGGCGACCTCGGTGATGCTGCGGCGTTCGGCCAGTTCGCGGAGGAGTTCGAGTCGTTGGACATCCATGTAGCAACGCTACACACTCCGTGCAGAACTATGCGATTGTGCTGCAAAGTTAAAGATGATCAAATGAATATGTCGAACTCGTGCAATGGTGCCTCCGTCTCCCCGACATCAACCCTCCATTTCCCGAAAGGTACGACCGTGTTTGTTCTTCTCGCCGTTCTCGTTCTCATCGTTATCGCCTCTGTTGTTGCCGTCGTCGTCGACGTGCACAAGGACGGATTCCGCCGGGTGCCCGAGCGCAAGTTCGTTCGCATCTTCTAGAGCGTCGTCTGCCGTCGGGCTCTCCGACCGGCCGATGGCCTAAAGTTGGTCCTGTGACGGACACACGCCAGCAGCTCATCGCCCATATCTCGGCCGAGGCCGTTTTCCACGGGGATTTCACCCTGACCAGCGGCAAGAAGGCGACGTATTACGTTGACCTGCGCAAGGTCAGCCTCGACCATCGCGTCGCCCCGCTGATCGGCCAGGTCATGCTCGATCTGATCGCGGACATCCCGGATGTCACCGCGGTCGGCGGCATGACCATGGGCGCCGACCCGGTGGCCGCAGCCATCCTGCACCAGGGTGTGGCCCGCGGTGCCGCCTACGACGCGTTCGTCGTGCGCAAGGAGCCCAAGGACCACGGCCGGGGCAAGCAGGTCGAAGGACCTGATCTCGCCGGCAAGCGAGTCGTCGTGCTCGAAGACACGTCGACAACGGGCGGTTCCCCACTGGCGGCCATCGACGCGCTCCTCAAAGTCGGCGCGATCATCGCCGGCGTCGCCGTCGTGGTCGACCGCAACACCGGTGCCCGCGAAGTGATCGAAGCCGCGGGCTACCCCTACTACGCCGCGATCGGCCTTGAGGACCTGGGGCTGAACTAGTGCCCAAGGACGAGGTGCCCAGCGAAGACGGAATGAAGTGGCTGGCATCTCAGCTCGGTGACGGTGCCCGCCCGGCCCTGCCCGACGAATATTCTCCCCGCCAGTCGCCGCGGTGGCCGAGAACCTCCCGCATCGTTCCGCCGGCACCCGTCGA
>DATISQ010000328.1:0-3856 GCA_035581905.1 Cryobacterium sp. | reverse complement strand
GTCGAAGCGATGGCGGCCATTTGAGCGCACGCGCTCCTGGGACGGACGACGGGGGGACGGATGCCGGGCGCGGCGAACGAGGCTCGGTCGGGCCTGGCAGTCGAACCGTGGGTCAGGCGCGCTTCTGCTCGTCTTCCGTGGCGTAGTGGTCGACGTACTGGTCATCGTCATCGTCGTCGCCGTCGGTGTCGACGTCTTTGCCTGCTTTGCCGGCCTCGTACTCGGGCCACTTCGCCAGGTCTTCGTCGAGGCGCGGGTCGCTGGCCGGATGCCCGGTGAGCTCACGCTCGAGCGCGTTGTAGTTGGTGTCCGGGCTGAAGTACTTCAGCTCGCGGGCAACCTTGGTGTGCTTTGCTTTTTGACGGCCGCGCCCCATGCGAGACCCCCTAACGATGCCAGGCCGGGTGAGAGACGTCTCCCGGGAGTTGCCGAATATGGTGAAAACTAGCCGTCAGTTTAGCATGGCGGGCCGAACGGGCCACGGATGCAGATCATGAGCAGCGGTTCGCCGGACACGTTCACAGTCAGCGTTCCTTCACTGTACCTCAGCGCGAGAGGAGGTACCCGGCAGCACAGACCAGGAACCCGGCCAGAAGAGTGCCGATCAGGTTGAGAATGCCCGCCCGCCAGCGCCCGGTCAGCGCCAGTTCGACGGTCTCGACGCTCCAGGTGCTGAACGTCGTCAGCCCGCCGCACACTCCGGTCAGCAGGATCAGCCGCACGTCGTCGGACACCGCGGCGCGCTCGGCGAGGCCGAGTACGACGCCGCCGATCAGCGATCCGGCCACGTTCACCAACCAGATACCCAACGGCAGCCGCCCGGGCCCGACCGGCAGAGCGCGCGAAACGAGGAAACGGACCACCGCCGCCGCGCCTCCGGCGACCAGTACGCCGAGTACCAGCCAGGGGCTCACAGGGTGCTCCCGGCATCCGGAATCAGAGGCAGAGGACGGTGCCGGAGCCGGTTGCCCAGCAGCAGGCCCAGTGCCGCGGCCCCGAATCCGAGCAGCAGTGTGGCCGCGAGGTAGGCCCAACCAAGAGTCGTGAACCCGGCCGCGCCGAGCGCGACCAGGGAGACCATGACGGCGGAGTAGGTCGTGAACGACCCGAGCAGGCCCGGGCCGAGGGTGGCCTTGACCCAGGCGGGCAGGCCCGGGCGGGTCCACAGGCCGGCCGCCAGCCAGCCGAGCACGAACGCGCCGATCGTGTTGGCGATCAGCGTGCTCGCCGGGAAGGCGGTGTCGGGGTGCGGGAGGGCCTGGTCGATTCCGAGCCGCAGGCCCGTGCCGACCATGCCGCCGAGGAAGACGGCGGGAGCGAGGCGCATCCGTTACTTCCTCTTGCGGCGCCGGGCGCCGGACGGCCGGGACGTCGGCGGAACGGTGCCGACGACGGGCGTGGGCCTGATCGGGATGTCCTTGGTCGGGATGTCCCTGGTCGCCGGCGCGAGCGGGCGGCGCGGGATCGGGCGGGGACGCACGGGCTCGCCGCGGCGGTCCTGGCCGGGCACGGGCCGGGAGCGCCGGCCGTAGATGAGCTCGGAGGAGTCGAGCAGCCACGGAACGAGGGCGATGGTGACCCCGTGAACGAGCATGAGCTTCTGGCGCAGCCGCCGGGCTTTGTGGTTGTGCAGCAGGCCTTCCCACCAGTGGCCCACGATATAGATCGGGGTGTACACGGTGACGACCTCGGCACCGTGGTCCTCGCGGCGATCCTTGATGTAGCTGATCAGCGGCCAGCTGATGTCCCGGTAGGGCGACTGCACGATGCGCAGCGGCACCTGGATGTTCTGTTGCACCCAGGCGCGCTTGAGCGACTTGGTCTCATCGACGTCGACGGAGATGTGCACGGCCTCGAGGCTCTCATGCCGGGCGGCGATCGCGTAGTCGAGCGCCTTGAGCACGGGCTTCTGCATCTTGCCGACCAGCACGATCGCGTGGTCGCCCGCCGAACCGAACGTGGTGTCGGCATCCACTTCGATTTCCCGGGCCACGTCGCGGTAGTACCGGTTGACGCCGAGCATGAGAGTGAACAGCACCGGCATCATCACGAAGACGAGCCAGGCGCCGTGGGTGAACTTGGTGATGGTGACCACGATCAGGACCACGCCGGTGAGCAGCGCGCCGAATCCGTTGATCGAGAGGCTGGAGATGATGGATGCCCGGTTCGGCGGGTTGGTCTTCAGTAGGGTCAGCCAGTGTCGCACCATGCCCGTCTGCCCGAGTGTGAAGGAGACGAAGACGCCGATGATGTAGAGCTGGATCAGCACGGTCAGGTTGGCCTGGTAGATGACCAGGATGATGCAGGCGAAGAGGGCGAGCAGCAGCACGCCGTTGGAGTAGATCAGACGGTCGCCGCGGGTGCTGAGCGACTTCGGGGCGTAGGAGTCCCGGGCCAGCACCGAGCCGAGCAGCGGGAAGCCGTTGAACGCCGTGTTGGCGGCCAGCAGCAGCACGGCCGCGGTCGCGGCCTGCAGCACGAAGAACATGATCGAGTTGTTGCCGAAGGTGGCGGCCGCGATCTGGGCGATGAGGCTGCGCTGCGGGGATGTCGCGCATTCCTCCCAACCGATCAGGTCGCAGGGGTTTTCCGCGTAGTGCACCTTCGAGAACAGGGCGAGGGCGGTCAGCCCGATGAAGAGCGTGATGGCGATGCCACCCATGAGAACCAGCGTGCGCTGGGCATTCTTGACCTTCGGATGCTTGAACGCGGGCACCCCGTTGGCGATCGCCTCGACGCCGGTGAGGGCACTGCAACCGCTGGCGAAGGATCGCAGCAGCAGCAGGATGAACGCCGACTGGGCCAGGTTCTGGGCCTCCATGTCGTAGTTCGCCGACTCGGCCATCGGGGTGTCGCCGAGGGCCACCCGGGTCAGGCCCACCACCACCATCAACAGCACGGTGCCGATGAAGAGGTAGGTGGGGATGGCGAAGGCCTTGCTCGACTCGTGCACGCCGCGCAGGTTGACCGCGGCGAGCATGATCACGAAGAAGACCGCGAACTCCACTCGGAAGGGAGCCAGACCCGGCAGTGCGGAGATGATGTTGTCCACGCCGCTGGCCACGGACACGACCACGGTCATCACGTAGTCGACGAGGAGGGCGGACGCGAAGATGAGGCCGGCCTTCTCGCCGAGGTTCTTGTGGGCGACCTCGTAGTCGCCGCCGCCGGACGGGTACGCCTTGATCAGCTGGCGGTACGACGCGACGACCACGACGAGCAGTAGCACGACCACGGCCGCGACCCAGGGCGCGAAGCTGAGGAAGGCCAGCCCGCCGAGGGTCAGGATCATCAGCAGCTCTTGCGGCGCGAACGCGACGCTCGACAGCGGGTCGCTCGCGAAGATGGGGAGGGCGAGGTGCTTCGGCAGGAGCTGGCCGTCGAGCTTCTCGGTCGAGAGCGGGTCTCCGATGATCCACCGTTTCGGTGAACGTGTTTCTGGTGCCTGGGGGCTTCCCGCTGGTATCACGAGGGTCGACACTACTCCCTTGGATTCCTCTGTCAAATCCATGGGAGTCGGCCGCCGCGCTGGCGTGTCGGCCGCGTCTCGTCAGGCGGTGTGGCATGCCTCGATGACCCGCGGCGTGATCGTGCGGGCCTCGTCCCTGCGCCGGCGCAGTCGGCGGCGGGTTCGAGCCGCGTACGCTGATGAGTATCATGCGTACCAACAAGGAACCGAGCGACGAACGCGGCCTGGTCGGCGTCATCGCGCGCCTCAACCGCCGCCTGCTGCCCTGGATCGTCCCGCCGCCCCTCGGGCCGTATGAGACGGTGACCCCGACCGAGGTCGCGGAGTCCCGGGCCCGCTCGGTCTGCCCGATCTGCGGCGCCCTGATGTCCCCGCACGAGATCGACC
>DATISQ010000327.1:0-6779 GCA_035581905.1 Cryobacterium sp. | reverse complement strand
CTTCTCGATGGCGTCGGGGGAGGGGCCGATCCAGATCAGGCCGGCGCCGATCACGGCGCGGGCGAAGTCGGCGTTCTCGGCGAGGAACCCGTAACCGGGGTGCACGGCGTCGGCGCCGGACCGTCGGGCCACGGACAGCAGCTTCTCGATGACGAGGTAGGTTTCAGCGCTGGTGGTTCCGTCGAGACCGTAGGCCTCGTCGGCCAGATGCGAATGCATCGAGTCGCGATCCTGGTCGGCGTAGACGGCAACCGAGGCAATGCCGCTGTCTTTTGCGGCTCGGATCACCCGGACGGCGATCTCGCCCCGGTTTGCGATGAGGACCTTCGTTATTGGGGGCACAGTGCCCTAGCTTATGGGGCAGAGCAGCCGGTTTTTTGGTTCTCTCCCACAAAAAGAGGGGCAAGAAAGGTGAGGATGCCTACAACCAGCCTCGAAAACCGGCATATCTCAGTCGCCGGCGCGGTTCCACAGGCTCGGCCAGGCGTGCCCGAGCCCGGTCACGAGCCGGCGCAGGGTCGGCAGCGAGAGCCCCACGACGGTGGACGGGTCCCCGCTGATGTGCGTGATGAACGGCGCCCCGAGACTGTCGATGGTGAACGCCCCGGCCACGAACAGAGGCTCGCCGGTGGCGATATAGGCGTCCAGCTCCGCATCCTCGATGTCGTCGGCGAAGGTGACGTCGGCGACGGCGACGGCGCCGACGCCGCGCCCGGCCACGCCAGCCGAGTGGTCGATCAGCCAATGGCCCGAGTACAGCTGCCCGGTGCGGCCGCGCTGCAGGTGCCAGCGTTCGCGTGCCTTCGCGGCGGTGTGCGGTTTGCCGTAGACGACGTCATCGATCACGAAGACCGAGTCGCCGCCGAGCACGAGGCCGTCGCCGATGTCACCACTGCCGGTCAGTGCCCGGGAGACGGCTTCCGCCTTGGCCCGCGCCAGCAGCTCCACGACCCGGTGGGGGGTGAGCGGCCCGCCGGCGGCCCGGGCCGCCTCCGCCGCGACGATGTCCTCATCGACGTCGGGCGCGACCGTGACGGGTTCGATTCCCGCGGCGCGCAGCAGCATCAGCCGGGCCGGAGACGTGGACGCCAGGTACAAGCGCATGGGTTTCCTTCGATGGGGGTGGAAGCGGTGTGGGATCATCGAAGGATGGGCACCAGCAATGACATTCAGGCAGATTCGAGCGGGCACTCCGCAGAAGTGGGCGAGGAGCTCGAACTCGACGTCACCAACGTAGCTCACGGCGGCATCTTCATCGCCCGAAACGAGGGCCGCGTGGTTTTCGTGAGCGACACGCTGCCGGGGGAGCGCGTGCGCGCCCGGCTGACCTCGGCCAGCCACAAGAGCTTCTGGCGGGCGGAGACCGTCGAGGTGCTCACCCCGGCACCGGAGCGCCAGCCGCACATCTGGGCCTCCGCGGCCCTCGACCGCGACCCCGTCGACCGCGCCGGCGGCGCCGAGTTCGGCCACATCGAGCTCGGTTTCCAGCGTGAGCTGAAGCGCCAGGTCCTGGCCGACGCCCTGAAACGGATGGCCGGCCTCGAGTCCGAGGTCACGGTCGAGCCGGTCCCGGTCGGCCCCAACGCCTCGCCCGGCGACGCCGCCGACGGTACCGGCTGGCGCACCCGCGTGCGCCTGCACGTCGACGAGGACGGCTCGGTCGGCCCCTACGCCGCCCGCTCGCACCGGGTGATCCCGGTCGGCGACCTGCCGCTGGCGGACCGCCTGCTGGAGGCGGCCGCGCCGTTGGACAAGATGTTCCCCGGCGCCGCCTCCGTCGACATCGTCGCCCCGAGCCTCGGCACCGTGCAGATCCTGGTGGCGGAGCAGGATGACAAGGGCCGCCGCCGCCCCACCCCCAAGACCCTGATCCGCGAGGTTGTGGGCGAGCGCGAGTTCCGCCTCGACGCCGCCGGGTTCTGGCAGGTGCACACCAGTGCCGCCGAGACCCTCTACCGCGCGGTGCAGGACACCATCGACGCCGACGCCTTCGACCCGCGGGCCGCGAACCTCGACCTCTACGGCGGGGTCGGCCTGCTCGCCGCCGCCGTCGGCGACCGGTTCGGCAGCACCGTGCGCATGACCAGCGTCGAGAGCGACCCGCAGGCCACGGATTTCGCGGCCGAGAACCTCGCCGAATGGGTCGGCGCCAGCGTGCAGACCTCCCGCGTCGACCGGTTCCTGAACGCGCTGGTGCGCGATTCGAGCGCCGCCGAGCGGGCCCGCCAGTCGGCCGCCACCGTGATCCTCGACCCGCCGCGCTCCGGCGCCGGCAAGGAGGTCATCGACCTGCTCGGTGCCCTCGGGCCGGCGCAGATCGTCTACGTGGCCTGCGATCCCGTGGCCCTGGCCCGCGACGTCGCGCTCCTCGCCGGCCACGGGTACACCCTGCGCCGGCTGCGAGCCTTCGACCTCTTCCCGAATACCCACCATGTCGAAGCCGTCGCGCTCCTGTCCCGATAGCTATCGTTGACCTGTACGACAATGTGAGGACGTAGGAACCGTGAATCAGCCAGCAGCACCTCTCCCGTCGGCCCCGGAAACCCCCGGGACCGTTGCGCCAGGCCACCCCGTGCGGGTGGGCATCGCCGACGACCACGAGTCGGTGCGCCTGGGCATCAAAGCGGCCTGCGAGAACGTCGGCTACGAGGTCGTCTTCACCGCGCCCACAGTGCAGGACCTGGTCGACGGCATCAACGGCCGCGCCGTGGACGTCATCGTGCTCGACCTGTCGCTGGGCGACGGATCCCGCGTCACCGACAATGTGCACCGGGCCCAGAGCACGGGCGCGTCGGTGCTCGTGCACAGCATCGCCGACCGGGTCGCCCTGGTGCGCGAGGCGCTCGCCGCCGGCGCGGCCGGCGTCATTCCCAAATCATCCCCCACGACCACGGTCATGGCTGCCGTGGCATCCGTGGCCCGCGGCGACGTTCTCAACAACCTCGAGTGGGCCACGGCCATCGACGCCGACCGCGACTTCGCCAAGGCCCAGCTCGGCCGGCGCGAACGCGATGTGCTGCACCTCTACGCGTCGGGGCTCCCGCTCAAAATGGTGGCGATGCAGCTCGGCATCGCGCACTCGACCGCCCGTGAGTACCTCGACCGGATCCGCGTGAAATACGTGGAGGTCGGACGCCCTGCACCCACCAAGGTGGACCTGCTCCGGCGCGCCGTCGAAGACGGAATCCTGCCGGGCCTCGACCCGGATGGTGGAGATGGCCGCCGCTAGGACCCACGGAGTCGGCCTGCCGGGCGCCATCGAGGAGCACCCGGGCGCCGGGCCGCTCGATTCCGACCTGATGCTGGGGCCCAAACAGCCCCGCAACCCGATCAGTCGCACCCGGATCGAGGTCGTGGCTTCGCGTTCCGTCGCCGGCGTCGGCGTGATCTTCGCGCTCCAGGCGTTGCCGGTCATGCTCTCGCAGGCCCCGGACCGGATGCCGGTGATGGGCCTTCTGGCGCCGCTGCTGCTCGGTCTGTCGCTGGTGGCCGTCGTGGTGGCCGCCGTGGCCAAGTCCGGGGTGCGGGCAGCCGCCGGCACCGTGGCGGTGGTCTACCTGGCGGCGCTGCTGGCCTGGCCGCTGCTGATGCGTGACCCCACGGCGGTGCTCGACGGCAAACCGTGGCTCTGGTACATGTGCACCATAGCAACGGCCTGCGCCGCCCTCGCCTTCCCCGTGCTCTGGGCCGCGATCTACACGCTGGTCGTGCCGACCGTGTACGGCGTGGTGCGGTCGTCGCCGTCCGGCGGCAACGCCGACCTGCTCCTGTCCTCCCTCGACGCGGTCTACGCGATCATCCTCGGCCAGGTCATCCTGATCATCATCTTCATGCTGCGGCAGACGGCCCTCGCGGTCGACAACGCCCAGACCAACGCTCTGCACAAGTACAGCAACGCCGTGCGGCAGCACGCGACCGAGGTCGAACGTGTGCAGGTCGACTCGATCGTGCACGACAGCGTGCTGGCCACGTTCCTTGCCGCGGCCGCAGCCGGCAGCCCGAAGGCGGCCGAGCTGGCCTCCGGCATGGCCTCGGATGCCCTCACCCGGCTCAACGACGCCGCCATCGTGCCGGCGGGCGACGACAGCATGGTTCCCTTCAGCGAGCTCAGCGAGCAGATCCGGTCCGCCGCAGACCGGCTCCCGGTGCCGTTCGACGTCGACGAGTGCGTGCTCGACGGGCTGCGGCTGCCGGCCCACGCGAGCGAGGCGATCCTCGCCGCGAGCGTGCAGGCCATGGTGAACAGCGCCCAGCACGCCGGCACGCCGAGCTTCGAGCCCGACCGCACCCTGACGATGAGCGGGAACGCCCAGGGCGGCTGCACCATCACCGTTGCCGACACCGGTCTGGGCTTCGACCCGGAGCTGGTACCGGCGGAACGGCTCGGACTGCGGATCTCCATCCAGGACCGGGTGGCCAGCGCCGGCGGAGCCGTGCGGGTGTGCGCGGCGGTCGGCCGCGGCACGACCATCACCATCGAATGGCCGGCTGACGACGGGCTCCCCGAATGATCACCGTTCCGCGCGGACTCGTGCTCTCGCTGGCCGGCATGTTCTCCGCCTACCACCTCGTGCTCGGCTTCTACTCGCTGGGCCAGCCGCGCAGCCCGGTGCCGGCGGTCCTGGCGCTCATCGTCTACGGCATTGCGACCGTGTTCAGCCTGTGGCCGACGAGCCCGATGCGGATGCCGCTGTGGCTGGCGTACTTCAACATCGCCGTCTGCGCGATGCTTCCCCTGCTCGTGGGGAGCCAGCTCGACGGCTCCGTCGACAACGGTTACGCCACCTGGTACGTCGCGGCCGTGGGCACCCTGATGACGATCACCGCCACCCGCCGTCGCCCGTGGCTGGCCGGGGTCGGTGCGGCGGCGCTGGTCGTGCACACCGTCTTCTGGGCCGGCCCGGCGGCCCTGGGCTCGATGGGCGTCATCGGCAGCGTGGTCTGGATCGCGGTCGCCGTGATCCTGGCGCGGGCGCTGGCCAAGGCCGGCCGCGATGCCCGGCAGTACGCCCTGGCCGAGCAGGAGGCCACCGAGTGGCAGGCCGCCCAGGAAGCGCACCTGTACGAGCGCCAGGTGCGGCTGGCCCAGACCATCCGGCTCGCGGCCCCCATGCTGCGCCGGATCATCGACCAGGGCGGGGAACTGAACGACGAGCAGCGGCAGGAATCCCGCTACCTGGAGGCGGCCGTGCGCGACGAGATCCGCGGACGCAAGCTGCTCAACGACGACGTGCGCGACGCGATCATGTCCGCCCGCCGCCGAGGCGCCATCGTCACCCTCCTCGACGAGGGCAGCATCGACGACATCCGCGGCGCGGAACTGGAGTCGGTGCTCAGCACACTGGCGGCCGCGATCGACGCCACCACGGCCGACACGATCATCGCCCGCACCGCCGGCGACGGATCCGCGACCGCGGTCACCGTTGTCGGTCTCAGCAGCGCGGACGCGAGGCTGAGCGCCCTCGGTCAGGAGTCGCCGGAGCCCGAGGTGAACCTCTGGCTGGAGATCCCGCGCAACCCGGTGCTGGTGGCCGGCCGGCCGCGCTGACCCGGCCGGGGCATCCGTCGGCGCAGCGCGTCGACAAATGCGAAAGGGACCAACCAGTGGTTGGTCCCTTCCGTCTTTCGTGCCAGGGCGACAACCCGAATGTCACCCTGACGCGCCCCCAAAAAACCCGACTTCTTACCCTAGTCGCCGGGCTCTGGTTGTGAACCTCCAGGAGCTTCACTTGGCATGATCAATACTCGTTGAACCGGTTCGGCAATAAAAGTCGGCATTTAGGGGGACCGGAGCCCCGGTGCAGGGCAGAACCGGCGGGTCAGGCGGAGAAGCCGCGCCAGCGACCGTCGCCGGGCGTCAGTGGCACCCGGATACCGCGCTGGCTGCGCTGCCAGGCGCTCTGGCCTCGCACGGGCGTCTGGAGCAGGTAGTCCGACTCCTCGCGCACCAGCCCGTGCAGCACGGCCGACACGGCGGCCGCCTCGGTGGGGGTGACGCCGCGGGTCACGAAACGCAGCCCGGGCACCGTGGGCCCCTCGGCCTCCGGTACGGGGTCGCCGGCTGAGGTCGGGGAGTCCGAGGAGTCCGGGGCGGTCGGCTCATTCGTGGGTTTCGATGAATCGGTCATGGGCCCGCCTACAGCGGAATGTTCCCGTGCTTCTTGGGCGGCAGGCTCGCCCGCTTGGTGCGCAGGGCGCGCAGGGCCTTGGTGACGGCGACGCGCGTCGTGGCCGGCTCGATGATGCCGTCCAGTTCTCCGCGCTCGGCCGCCAGGAACGGGCTGGCCACGTTGTAGGTGTATTCGTTGGCCAGCCGGGTGCGCACGGCGGCAACATCCTCCTCGGCTGCTTCGGCCTTTTTGATCTCGGCGCGGTACAGGATGTTCACGGCACCCTGGCCGCCCATCACGGCGATCTCCGCGGTCGGCCAGGCCAGGTTGATGTCCGCGCCCAGCTGCTTGGAACCCATCACGATGTACGCGCCGCCGTAGGCCTTGCGCAGGATGACGGTGACCAGAGGCACGGTCGCCTCCGCGTAGGCGTAGAGCAGCTTGGCGCCGCGGCGGATGATCCCGGTCCACTCCTGGTCGGTGCCGGGCAGGAAGCCGGGCACGTCGACCAGGGTGAGGATCGGGATTGAGAACGCGTCGCAGAACCGCACGAACCGGGCGGCCTTCTCGCCGGCCGGGATGTTGAGCGTGCCGGCCATGGCGCTGGGCTGGTTGGCGACGATGCCGATCGAGCGGCCCTCGACCCGGGCGAAGCCGACGACGATGTTC
>DATISQ010000326.1:0-4452 GCA_035581905.1 Cryobacterium sp. | reverse complement strand
TTCATTCATCGGCGCTGCCGCGGGACCAGAGGCGTTGAATGGCACCAGTGGCTCGCGGGTCTCCCGGTCGCGCACCAGTTCCAGCGCCCAGAAGACGCCGAGACCGCGGACCTCACCGATGCTGGGGTGGTTCTCGGCGAGCTTCGCCAGCGCTGGTCCGATGACCTCGGTCCCCAGCGCCCGTGCGTGCTCCACGATGCCCTCGTCGCGCATGATCGTGATCGAGGCAACCGCCGAGGCGCACGCCAACGGATGTCCGGAGTAGGTCAGCCCGCCCGGGTAGGGCCGCTCGTCGAACGTGGCGGCGATCCGTTGGGAGATGAGCACGCCACCCAGTGGTACGTAGCCGGAGTTGACCCCCTTGGCGAAGGTGATCAGGTCCGGCGTGACACTCCAGTGGTCTACTGCGAACCATTCACCGCACCGGGCGAACCCGGTCATCACCTCGTCGGCGATGAGCAGGATGCCGTGTTCGTCGCAGATTGCCCGGACGCCCTCGAGGTAGCCCGGCGGCGGCACGAGGATGCCGTTGGTGCCGACGACCGTCTCGAGCACGATGGCGGCCACCGTGTGCGGACCCTCGACCATCAGGGTGTCGCGCAGGTGCTGCAGGGCGCGCTCGGTCTCCTCCTCCTCGGTGCTCGAGTGGAACGCGGACCGGTAGAGGTAGGGCCCCCAGAAGTGCACGACCCCCGGCATGCCGGGCTCGGACGCCCAGCGGCGTGGGTCACCGGTCAGCATGATGGCACCTGCGGTGCCCCCGTGGTAGCTGCGGTAGGTCGCCAGCACCTTCGGCCGGCCGGTGTGCAGGCGCGCCATCCGGATGGCGTGCTCGTTGGCGTCCGCGCCGCCGTTTGTGAAGAACACCTTGTCGAGGTCGCCCGGGGCCAGCTCCGCGAGCAGGCGGGCGGCCTCGGAGCGCATGTCGTTGGCGAAGGATGGCGCGATGGTGCACTGTCGGCCGGCGTACTCCTGGATCGCCGCTACGAGCCTGGGGTGCTGGTAGCCGATGTTGACGTTGACCAGCTGCGAGGAGAAGTCGAGGTAGCGCTTTCCGTCGTAGTCCCAGAAGTGGGAGCCGCGGGCCTCCTTGATCGGCAGCGGGTCGATCAGCGCCTGGGCGGACCAGGAGTGGAACACGTGTGCCCGGTCGTCGCGCCGTACCCGCTGCTCGGAGAGGTCGCTGGGCAGGAGAGGGCTGTCGTTCATCGGGGGTCCTTCGTCGGTACGGCGTTGAGGTCAGCGGGTCCGGGGGAAGCCGAGTTCGACCTTCGAGGTCGCCGGGTTCGGCCAACGGGAGGTCACGACCTTGCCGCGGGTGTAGAAGTTGATGCCCTCGGGGCCGTACATGTGCTGGTCCCCGAAGAGGGAGCTCTTCCAACCGCCGAAGGAGTAGTAGGCGACCGGCACCGGGATCGGCACGTTGATGCCGACCATGCCGACCTCGACGTCGAACTGGAACTCGCGGGCAGCTCCGCCGTCGCGAGTGAATATGGCCACGCCGTTGGCGTACTCGTTGGCGTTGATGAGCGCGACCGCCTCTTCGTAGGTGTCGACACGCACCACGGAGAGCACGGGGCCGAAGATCTCGTCGGTGTAGACCGACATGTACGGCTTCACGTCGTCGAGCAGCGTGGTGCCGAGGAAGAAGCCCTGCGTCGGCACGTCGGCCTCGCGCCCGTCGACGACGACGCGCGCTCCCGATTCGGCGCCGGCGGTGATGTAGCCGGCCACCTTGTCCCGGTGCTCGGCGGTGATGAGCGGCCCCATGTCGGTGCCTGGCTGTGCGCCGTCCCCGATGACGAGCTCGGGCAGTCTCGCCGCGATTGCCTCGACGAGGTCGTCGGCGACGTCGCCGACCGCGACGGTCACCGAGATCGCCATGCAGCGCTCGCCGGCCGCGCCGTACGCGGCGGACACCGCGGCGTCCGCGGCCATGTCGACGTCAGCGTCGGGCAGCACCACCATGTGGTTCTTCGCGCCGCCGAGCGCCTGGACACGCTTGCCGTTCGCGGTGCCGGTCTCGTAGATGTAGCGCGCGATGGGTGTGGATCCGACGAAGCGGATCGCGGCGACGTCGGGGTGGTGCAGCAGGCCGTCGACGGCCTCCTTGTCGCCCTGGAGCACGGTGAAGATGCCGTCGGGAAGGCCGGCGTCCTTCCACAGCTGGGCCAGGAACAGCGACGCGGAGGGGTCTTTCTCGCTGGGCTTGAGGACGAACGCGTTGCCAGCCGCGATCGCGTTGGCGCACATCCACAGCGGCACCATCACCGGGAAGTTGAACGGCGTGATGCCGGCGACCACCCCGAGTGGCTGCCGGATCGAGTAGACGTCGACGCCGGTGGCGGCCTGCTCGGAGAACCCGCCCTTGAGCAGGTGCGGCACGCCGGTCGCGAACTCGACGCTCTCCAGGCCGCGGGCGATCTCACCAGCGGCGTCGCTCAGCACCTTGCCGTGCTCGGCGGTCACGATCGCGGCAAGCTCGTCGGCACGCTCGTGCAGCAGCTCGCGGAACGCGAAGAGGACCGCGGCGCGCTGGGAGAGCGATGCCATACGCCACTCCTTCGCCGCTGCGGCAGCACTCGCCACGGCCAGCTTGACCTCATCGGCACCGGCGAGGTCGACCTCTCCGGTCTGCTGCCCCGTGGCCGGGTTGAACACCGGGCCGGTGCGTCCGGAGGTGCCCTCGGTGAGGTGGCCGTCGACCCAGTGCAAGATGCGTGTCGTCATGACTCGAGCGTAGGTCGACAACGATCCGGCACAAAGCCTTCTCTGTTATGTTACAAACATGCGTGCGTTGCTGTCGGCCATCGAGGAGCGCCTCGACCGGCCCACCGCCCGCAGCTTGGCCGCCGCCGTCAGTAGGGCGATCGGGGACGGGAAGCTCCCCCCGGGGACCCGGCTGCCGCCGATCCGCACGGTCGCGACCGAGCTGGCGCTCTCCCCCACCACGGTGTCCTCGGCCTGGTCGTCGCTCGCCCGGTCCGGGGTCGTGCGCACCGACGGACGGCGCGGCACCACCGTGCTGGACGGCACCGGCGTCGGCGTAGAGCGCTACCGGCGAGCACTGGAGCAACCGACCGCCCTGAGACTGGACCTGTCGACCGGCGTGCCGGACGAGGCGCTGCTGCCGGAGCTCACCGACGCGCTCGCCGACCTGCAGCGCGCTGGCACCCCGAGCAGCTACCTCGAGGAGCCGACGGTGCCGGAGCTGGCCACCCGGCTGCGGGCCGACTGGCCCTACCCGGCTCCCGCCCTCACGATCGTCGACGGGGCGATGGACGCCCTCGACCTGCTCACGCGCACCGCGCTGCGGGTCGGCGACCGGGTCGTGGTCGAGCACCCCTGCTTCCCGCCGATCCTCGATCTCCTCGAGGCCATGGCGGTCGAGGTCGTCGGCGTCCCTCTCGACGAGGAGGGGATGGACCCAGACTCGCTCACGGCGGCCCTCGCCTCACCCGTCGCCGCCGTGGTCCTCCAGCCGCGCGCCCAGAACCCGACCGGCCTGACCATGTCCCGGAACCGTGCGCAAGAGCTGGCGACGGTCCTGCGAGACAGCAATGCCTTCGTGATCGAGGACGACTCCGCCCATGGGCTCTCCCCGACCCCGGCGATCAGCCTGGGCGAGTGGCTGCCCGACCGCACGGTCCACGTCCGCAGCTTCTCCAAGTCCTACGGTCCAGACCTGAGGCTGGCCGCGGTGAGCGGGCCGGCGGACCTGATGCGCGCCGTCGACGCCCGCCGGCACCGGGGTCAGGGCTGGAGCAGCCGCCTGCTGCAGCGAATCCTGCTCGGGCTGCTGACCCAGCCCCGGGCGGCCGAGCAGGTGCGGACCGCGCGACAGACGTACGCCGAGCGCCGGGCCCGGTTCGTGCACGCTTTGGCCGACCAGGGCGTCGAGGTCCCCGGCAGCGAAGGCATCAACGTCTGGGTCCCGGTCGCCGACGAGACGGCCGCCGTGTCCCGGCTGGCCACCCAGGGGGTCGGCGTGAGCGCCGGCGCACCGTACGCGGTCCTCCCCGGCATGCCCGGCCACATCCGGGTCACGGTCGGCCTGGTGCGCGAGAACCACGAGGGACTTGCGGAGATCGTCGCCGAGGCCGCCGTCGCCGCGGGACGCGCGGCCCGCACCCGATGAGCTGCTCGCCGCCAGTGCGCCGCCGTTCACCCGGTGACTGGCAGGCGAACCAGCCGATACAGTCCGGCCTCGGGAAGCGCGGCTACAGATGGTGAAGGTGCTCTCGCACAGCGCCATCCTCTGCTCACCCCAGGATGCCGTCCGCGACTTCCTTCAATAGCGCGACGCGACGCGCTTCTGCGGACGTGCCCGCGGTGTCAACGGCGGCATCGAGGATGAAGCCGTCGATGATCCGGATCAGGAGCTCCGCGGTGTCGTCCGGCGACAGACTCGAGCGGAAACTCCCATCCTGGATGCCATCGGACAGTGCTTCG
>DATISQ010000325.1:0-2698 GCA_035581905.1 Cryobacterium sp. | reverse complement strand
CTGCGGCCCTTTCGTACCAACTGCTGAATGGTGGGCACTAATTACTCCTTGTTATTGCTGCACGGTGACAGCTCATTGATGGTTAGCATTCGAATCGTTCCGTTTCCGGCCCGATCGAGTTCATCTGGACCCACCGACACGCGGAATGAATTCCGCGAGCTGAGGTGGGTATGCCGTGGGGGCTGCTCGGAGAGCAAACCCTGTGTGAGTGCCGGACCGCGGCGCCTAAGGTGCGGCACGACAAGATCGCGGTGGCATGACTCAAGCGCACGACAAAGCGCACACCTCGAAAGGATATCCCGGGCGTGGCCGCTGGGTCAAATGGATCACAAGGGCCGAGCGGGTTCGTTCAGGTGTTGTTCACATGCCCCGGGGCCAGAGCGGGGAGTCGAGCGAGCTCTCGAGGTCGGCGAGGAGGGCCAGCACCCAGGGTTCGACGAATTCCACGACTCCTTTGCGCATCCGTTCGCGGTGCCGGAACAGTTCCGTGCAGACCCGACCGCCGACCAGGGCCGCGTGTTCGTCGGCGCGTTTGACCTCGGCGCGGATGGCCGCCTTCTCGTCGTCGGTCAACGGCGGCGGGGCGACGGGCGGGGCCGCGGAGGCCTCGGGCCGGGCGAGTTCGGCGAAGGTGAAGAGGTAGGGGGCGTCGGGTGTGGCCGGCGGGTCGAGGTCGAGGCCGGTGTAGGCCGGGTCCAGGCCCTCGGCCGGGTGGTAGGCGGACGCCGCCTTGCGCTGCTCGTTCAGGCGGATCTCCCGGCTGAGCAGCGGCAGGTACGTCTCGGTGAACTGGTCGACCTCGGCGTCGATCAGGTGTTTCATGCGCATGGCGAGGGCGTGCTGCACGGCGTGCGGGACATCCGTGGCCAGGCCGGCGGCGGCGATGACCGGCGAACCGAAGCAGGTGCGGCAGAGGCGGGCGCGGCCGCGATGCGTGCCGGGGCGCCAGCGCGGCAGCCAGGTGAGCCAGTCGTCAACCTGCTGGCTGACCCGCGATTCGATCGAACCGTCCATGGACGTTAAGGGTACCCGATCGGGCGGCCGCGCAGTCGGCGAATTTCAGGCCGGTGCGGCTTCACTCATCATCGCGTTCCCACGGCCATTTCGGGCGGCCGCGTTCGGGCATCCGTGAGGCGAGGACCAGCGAGTAGAGCAGGGTGATGAGGAACGAGAGGATGCCGGTGGTCACCGCGAACGGGCCCAACAGCACCGAGGCCGCGAACCCGACGCTGTCGCCCGGCAGCCCGGCGGTGTCGGCCGGCACCCCGGTGCCGATCGCGTAGAGCGCCGCTCCCAGCAGGACGAAGATCCCCAGCGCGGCGAAACCGGTGCCGAGGGAGTAGCCGACGGCGACCCGCTGGTTCTCCGGCCGGGTGCGCAGCCCGAGCAGCAGCATCAGGATGAACGTCAGCACCACGGCGGCGGCGGTCATCAGCGGGCCGACGAGAGGTCCGGCTTTGGGGTCACTGATGACATCCGTGTCGGCCAGCAGGCTGATCATGCCGAAGGCGGCGACGAGGAGCGCCGCGAGGAGCACCGCCGCGAAGATGGCGACGATCGTCGCGTACTTCTGGTATTCCCGCATCGCTCCCCCTCGTTGGAGTGCCGGACTGGATGGCGCCCGGCGCCGCCTGGCACCGGGCGTCGACCGACTAGTTCTTGCGGATGCCCTGCGGTCCGGCGGCGAGCACGCGGTCGTACTCGGCCTTGGCGGTGGCGTTGCGGGCGGTGACCGAGCGGCCGTTGCGGGCGATCCACGCGCCGGCCCAGATCGGCACCTCGCGGGCGACGACCGCGGCGGCGATGGCGCCCGGGTTCAGCCACTGCTGGCTGATGAAGCGCGCCGCCTGGTCGGGCGTGAAGTTCCACGCCTGGACGCTCAGGAGTGCCGCGCCGATGTAGGAGAAGTAGACGACGACGGCCACCAGGAAGCCGAAGAGCACGTAGGCCCACCAGCCGCCGCGGTTCACGATCAGAACCAGGAGGGCGAACGCGATGAAGAAGAAGATGACCGGCACGTAGAAGATGGGCAGCACGATGAACTCGATGAACTTCGAGGACGTGTCGGAGATCGAGAGGCTGCCGATGCCGGACAGGACGAAGGCGACGATCGCGTAGAGCACCGCGAAGATGCCGGTGGAGAGCAGCGCGATGACGACGCCGGGGCCGCGGTTGCTCTTGTACTTCGGCGCGGTCGGCGCCTGAATGTAGATGGGGGGCGCCACGGTGGTGTCCGCCGGCGTGTGGGCCACCGTGGGAGCGTCATCCCGAGTGCGCTCGATGCGCTGGGTCTCGGCGGTGCCGTTCACGGGAGTGCCGTTCGCAGGAGTGCTGTTCACGGAGGCGGCGGGCGCGTAGGCGGGCGTCGCGGGCTCGCGGGAGGCGTCGTGGGTGACCGGCGCGGGAGCGGCCGTCTCGGGGGCGTCGTAGGAGATGGGTTCGCCGACGGGCTCGCCATGAGCGGATGCCGGTGCGTCAGCCGCAGCGCCGTTCGAGTCACCGGAGTCAGCCGGAGCGGAGTGGGAGCCGGAGCCGGTGTAGTCGGCGGCATCCGTGCGCTCTTCGTGACCGGTGTAGTCGACCGGTTCAGGTTCGTTGTCGTAGTTGCGGTTGCCCTCGGGGGGTGTGGTGTTGCTCATTGTGCGCTCCTTGTGGCCGAGGCCGTAACGGTCAGGAGCAACTGTAGCAATGCGACTCC
>DATISQ010000324.1:0-14301 GCA_035581905.1 Cryobacterium sp. | reverse complement strand
TCCATGTCCGTGATCATCTTCCAGCGCGACCTCGGCACCGCCCTGCTCTACTTCGGCCTGTTCCTGGTCATGCTCTACCTGGCCACCGGCCGCCTCAGCTGGGTGCTGCTGGGCATGTCCCTCTTCCTCGGCGGCGCCCTCGTCGCCAGCCAGACTCTCGAATACGTCAACGGCCGGTTCCGGAACTGGCTCGACGCGCTCAACCCGGATGTCTACGCCGCAGACGGCGGCAGCTACCAGCTGGTGCAGGGTCTCTTCGGCCTCGCCAAGGGCGGCCTCCTCGGCACCGGCCTCGGCCAGGGGCGTCCGGAGATCACCCCGGTTCCGCAGAGCGACTACATCATCGCCAGCCTCGGCGAGGAACTCGGCCTGGCCGGCATCTTCGCGATCCTCGCGCTCTACCTGCTCCTCGTCGCGCGCGGTTTCCGCATCGGATTCGCCGGCAATGACGACTTCGGCAAGCTCCTCGGTGTGGGCCTGTCCTTCGTCATCGCCCTGCAGTGCTTCATCGTGATCGGCGGCGTCACCCGGGTGATTCCCCTCACCGGATTGACCACACCCTTCCTCGCCGCCGGCGGGTCTTCCCTCGTCGCGAACTGGATCATCGTGGCCCTGCTCCTGCGCCTGTCCGACACCGTGCGCAACCAACCCAGGCTGGTGGTCTGATGAATCGTGAACTCAAACGAGTGAGCATCGTGGTGCTGCTCATGTTCGTGGCCCTGCTCGCCTCGACGACGATCGTCCAGGTCTTCCAGGCAGAAAGCCTGTCCGCGGATGCCCGGAACACCCGCACCCTCTACGACAGCTACTCCGTCGAACGCGGCCCGATCCTCGCCGCGGGTGAGCCGATCGCCCAGTCACTGCCCTCCGACGATGAATACAAGTTCCAGCGCACCTACAGCAACGGTGCGCTCTACGCACCGATCACCGGGTTCATCCCGCTCAACGGCGCACCCACCGGACTCGAGCACGCCCTCAATAGCGAGCTCAGCGGAACCTCCGACGCCCAATTCTTCGACAAGATGAATGCCCTGATCACCGGACAGAACCCCAGGGGCGCTTCCGTGGAGGTCACCATTGACCCGGTCGCGCAGCAGGCCGCCTGGGATGCCCTCGGCGACCTCACCGGCTCCGTCGTCGTCTCCGAGCCGGCGACCGGTCGCATCCTCGCCATGGTCTCCAAGCCCAGCTACGACCCGAACCTGCTCACCGTTCACGACAACCAGCAGGTCACCGACAGTTATCAGTCACTACTGAACGACGAGGGCGACCCGCTGATCAACCGCGGCATCAAGGCACTCAACCCGCCCGGCTCGGTGTTCAAGCTGGTCGTGGTGGCGGCTGCCCTGGAGTCGGGCAAGTTCACCCCCGACAGCACGTTCCCCAACCCGGCCACCTACCAGCTGCCCGGGTCCCAGTCGATCGTGATCAACTCCGGGGGCGGAACCTGCGCCGGCGGCGACACCGTGACCATCGCCACCGCCCTGAGTCTCTCCTGCAATATTCCGCTGGCCGAGCTGGGCCTGCAGCTGGGAGACACGGCCATCCGCGACATGGCCGAGAAGTTCGGCTTCAACAGCGACTACTCAGTCCCCCTCGACGTTTCCCAGAGCGTGTACCCCACGGATCTCGACGACGCCCAGACCGCGTTGTCGGCCTTCGGCCAGACGGATGTGCGCGCGACGGCCCTGCAGATGGCGATGGTTTCGGCCGCGATCGCCAACGGCGGCCAGCTGATGACGCCCAACCTCGTCGACAAGGTCACCGCCCCGAATCTGAGTCCCATTCAGGTTTTCGAACCCGAGGCGATGGAACGGGTGATGAGTGCCGAAACGGCGGCGACTCTGACCCAAATGATGGTGAATGGAGTCCAGGATGGCGCCGCCAGCAATGCAAGAATAGGTGGGGTCAATGTGGCAGGTAAAACGGGCACGGCGGAGAACGCCGAGGACGAGCCTTACACCTTGTGGTTCACCGGATTCGCTCCTGCGGAGGATCCTGGATATGCGATCACCGTTCTCGTTGAAGATGGCGGGGGACTAGGCCAGACGGGGTACGGCAATCTGCTTGCCGCACCTATTGCCAAGCAAGTACTAGAGGCGGTGCTGAACAAATGAGACCCACATCAGGGCTCACCTTCGGGGGACGATACGAGCTGCAGTCCCGGATCGCCATTGGCGGAATGGGCGAGGTTTGGAAGTCCGTCGACCTCGTAATCGGCCGCACGGTCGCCATCAAGATCCTCAAGGACGAGTACCTCGGTGACCCTGGGTTCCTCGAGCGCTTCCGCGCCGAGGCCCGCCACGCCGCGCTCGTCAACCATGAAGGCATCGCCAACGTGTTCGACTACGGCGAAGAAGACGGCAGCGCCTTCCTCGTGATGGAACTCGTACCCGGTGAGGCACTCTCCACCATCCTCGAGCGAGACCATGTCCTGCCCGCCGACAAGGTGCTGGACATCGTCTCCCAGACGGCCGCCGCGCTGCACGCCGCGCACGCCGCCGGACTCGTGCACCGCGACATCAAGCCGGGCAACCTGCTGATCACGCCCGAAGGCCGCGTCAAGATCACCGACTTCGGCATTGCCCGCATCGCCGACCAGGTGCCGCTCACCGCGACCGGCCAGGTCATGGGCACCGTTCAGTACCTCTCCCCCGAGCAGGCCAGCGGACGCTCCGCCTCGCCGACCACCGACATCTATTCCCTCGGCATCGTCGCCTATGAGAGCCTCGCCGGCCGCCGCCCGTTCACGGGCGAGTCCCAGGTCGCGATCGCCATGGCGCAGATCAACGAGACCGCCCCCGACCTGCCCGACACTGTGTCGGAGCCGGTGCGCAACCTGGTGATCTCCTGCCTGGCCAAAAACCCCGCAGACCGTCCGGCCTCGGCCGCACACCTGTCCCGTGCCGCCGCAGCCCTCCGCCGCGGAGACATCGCGGCGGCTGCGGCATCCGTGCCCGCCATCATGAACGGCGTCACGCCGACCTCCGCGACCATGCTGATGCCGGGCGCCGGCGGAATGCAAGCTACAACCGTGCTGCCCACCGGAGCGCCCTTGACGGGGGCCGCCCCGGCGACGCCGGAACCCGAAGAGAAGAAGCGCAGCCCGTGGACCTGGCCTCTGATCGGCCTGATCGCACTGCTCGCACTCGTGCTCACCGGCACCCTGATCGCCCTCTTCACCCAGGACAACACGACGCCGGCCCCGACGCCGACGCCAGCGGTGACGGCGCCGGCGACGCCGACGCCGACCGAAACGCCCACCCCGACGGAGACCACGGCGCCGACCCCGGCACCGACGCCGACGAGTGACACCGTGGAGATCAGCCTGGGCGATTTCCAGGGGCTGACCAGCACGGAGGCCCGCGACAAGCTGGCCGCCCTGGAGTTCGTGGCGGATGTCGAGACCGGCAACGCGGCCACCACCCCGGACCAGATCGCCGACACGGTCTACGACGTGAATCCCACCGGCCCGGTGACCAAGGGCTCCACGATCACGGTCACCGTCTACGCCCCCGCCGTCACCCCCGACGACCCGACCGGCGCTCCCACCGTCGCTCCGGCCTCGGTGGCCTCCGGCGGCACGGTGACGGCAACCTGGGCAGCACAGTCCTGTCCCAGTGGCCAGACCCTGTCCGGCTACGAGGTCGTGGCTGACGGCGCCGCCGCCTCCCCCGGCCCGGTCGGCCCGGACGCCACCTCGACGGAGATCACCGCGGGTCCTGGGGCAGGCACCTTCACGGTCAAGTTCCGCTACATCTGCGGCCAGGTCGCGTCCGCCTACTCGGGATCCTCGACCCCCGTCACCGTCACCGCGGCGCCGGCGGCGTAGCTGAGGTTCAGGGAGTTACGACTAAAATACGGATAACTGTGTGCGCGAACTGGGAGTAATGCTTTGACTGATGAAGGCCGTCTGCTCGCTGGTCGTTACCGAGTGGGCGCTCTCATCGGGCGGGGCGGCATGTCCGATGTGCACATCGGCACCGATTCCCGGCTGGGCCGCACCGTCGCAATCAAGCTGCTCAAGTCCTCGCTCGCCGCCGACCCGGCATTCCGCACCCGCTTCCGCCAGGAGGCGCAGGCTGCCGCCCGCATGGCCCACCCCACCATCGTGCGCGTCTTCGACGCGGGCGAAGAATCCGTCTCCGAAAACGGCGGCCACGAATCGCAGATCCCGTTCATCGTGATGGAATACGTCGACGGGCGCCTGCTCAAGGACATCATCCGCGAGGGCCCGGTGCAGGCCGACGAGGCCGTGCGCATCATCGACGGCGTCCTGACGGCCCTCGAATACTCGCACCGGGCCGGCGTCGTGCACCGGGACATCAAGCCGGGCAACATCATGATCACCAAGACCGGCCAGGTCAAGGTGATGGACTTCGGCATCGCCCGGGCCATCTCCGACTCCTCGACGACGGTCGCACAGACCACGGCCATCCTGGGCACGGCCTCCTACTTCTCCCCCGAGCAGGCCAAGGGCGAATCCGTGGATGCCCGCACCGACCTCTATTCCACGGGCGTGGTGCTGTTCGAGATGCTCGCCGGACGCCCACCGTTCCGGGGCGAATCCGCCGTGGCCGTCGCCTACCAGCACGTCAGCGAGTCCCCGGTCAAACCAAGCTCGATCAACGCCAGGGTGTCCCCCGCACTCGACGCCGTCGTGCTGCATTCCCTGGCGAAGGACCGGTTCGGGCGTTATCAGAGTGCCGTCGAGTTCCGCACCGACGTCGAGCTGGCCGGGTCAGGACAGATGCCGGAGTACCACGCGGCCGACGATTCCAGCGTCGGGTTGTTCGCCGCCCCGCAGCCGGAGGCATCCGGGTCCGAGCTCGCCCTCAAGCAGCTCTCCGAAGACGAAACCATGGTGCGCACGCAGCGCCGCCCACCCGTGATCTGGATCTGGGCCGGCATCCTCAGCGTTGTCGTCATCGTGCTTTCGGTCATGATCTGGGCTTTCAGCCTCACCCCGAGCAGCGACCTGCCCGACAACTCCCGCCGGGTGCCCTCGCTCACCGGATTCACCTACGAAAAGGCCCAGAATTCACTCCTGGACCAGGACCTTGCGGCGATCCGGGCCGAGGAGGCCAGCGCAACCATTCCCAAGGACCGGGTGATCCGTACAGACCCACCGTCTGGCACGATCGCACAGCCGACCGACCTGATCGAGGTCTACGTCTCGACCGGTGCCCAACCGGTCGACGTTCCGGATGTCACGAACCAGCCTCTCGCTGACGCCCAGACCGCGGTTGCGGACCTGGGGCTCATCCCCGGTTCGGTCACCCGGGAGAACTCTCCGAGCATCGCCGCCGGCCTGGTGCTCCGCACCGACCCGGCCGCCGCGACGACCGAGAAGACCGGAGTCACGGTCAATTTCGTCGTCTCCAGCGGCCTTGTGGCCCTCCCCGACCTGGAGGGTCAGCTTCTGAGTGCGGCGATCGACATGCTCGCCGCGTCCGACGTGCAGCTGATCCCGATCCCCACCCCCGACGACACGTGTCCGCTGCAACCGGGCTCACCGGTGTCCCAGCAGTCCCTGGCTCCGGGCGACGTGCCCCAGAAGTCCGAGGTCACGCTCGTCTACTGCACCGGCTGAGACCGGGCATCCCGCAGTGCTCAGTGCTCAGTGCTCAGTGCTCAGTGCTCAGCTGAGCTTCAGCATGGGGGTGAGTCCCTGCGCCGTCACCTTTGCTTCGGGCAGGCCGGCCAGAGCCAGCCAGTTGGCGACCATCAGGTAACCACCCTCGGTCAGCACAGACTCGGGGTGGAACTGTACCCCGAGAATGGGCGCGCTCACGTGCCGGAGCCCCATGATCACGCCGCCCTGCGTGCGCGAGGTGACGATCAGGTCGCTGGGCACGGTGCCGTCGACGACGGCGAGCGAGTGGTACCGCGTGGCGGTGAAGGGCTGCGGCACTCCGGCGTAGAAGTCGCTGCCATCGTGGGTGATCAGGCTGGTCTTGCCGTGCATGAGCTCCTCGGCGTTGGTGACCGTGGCCCCGAAGGCTTCCGCGATCGCCTGGTGCCCCAGGCAGACGCCGAACAGGGGCAGACCGGACTCGAGGGCGGCCCGAACGATCGGGATGGAGACACCGGCGTCGGACGGCTTGCCGGGGCCGGGCGAGATGAGTACACCGTCGAATTCGGCGATTCGGGCCGCGGCCTCCTCCGGCTCGAAGGCGTCGTTGCGCAGCACGACCGTTTCGGCGCCGAGCTCCATCAGGTAGCCGTTGAGCGTATAGACGAAACTGTCGTAATTATCGATGACGAGAATGCGGGTCATGGGCTTCCCACCGTGACTTCCTGGTTGTTGACAATGGAATCCACCCACGGGAACACCCAGGTGGCAAGTGCGAACAGCACGACGGCCAGCAATACGAACACCAGAACAATCCGGAACCAGACCGGTCCGGGCAGAATCCGCCAGAGCGCAGCGTACATGGGAGCCTCCTAGCCCTGGGCCTGGGCGTTGATAACGGTCGCGACTTCGGCCGGGGGGCCGGCGGATGTCGGCTGCCACGATTCGAGGACACCGTACGCGATGATGCGCTCGGCAGTGGAGAGCAGCGGATTGCAGCTGGTGAGCGTGATGAAACGGTCCACGGGGGTGCCATCCGGGTCGTGCGGCACCGGCGCGATCACCTCTACCGCGGTCGGGGCGACGTACTCGAGGTCGCGGAACCGGTAGGTGTAGTAGCCGTCGGCGGTCTGCACGTAGATCGCGTCGCCGAGCTGCAGCTCGTTGATCAGGTGCATGCCGCCGCCGTTGGCGCTGCGGTGCGCCGCCACGGCGAAGTTGCCGACCTCACCGGGCATCTGGGTGTCGGGATAGTGGCCGATCCCCGACCGGGAGCTGTTGAGCACCTCGTCGTCGATCCCCTCGGCGATGGACCGGTGATAGTCAGCCCCGAATCGCGGCACGTAGAGCACGGCGAAGGATTCGGCGTTGGCGGGTGCTTCACCGACGACCGGTTCACCGAAGTCCACCGGAGCCGACTCAACCGGTTCGGTTGCCTCCGGGGCAATAGGGGCCTGATCGCGGCTGGACAGGTCGTCCTGGATCCAGGACTGGCTGATCTCGGCCGCCGCCTTGGACTGCTGGCCGGCCATCACCATGTCATTCCACCAGAGTTGCCAGCCCAGAAAGGCGAATACGAGAACGCCGGCGGTGATGAGCAGCTCGCCGAAGACGCCCACTACGCTGATCCGCGGTCGACGCTTGCGCCGCAGTGTGCGCCGGGTTTCCTCTTCGGGAGGCTGATCAGATCGATCGGACATGGACTCGATTCTAACCGGGGAGGTGCGTCCCTATGCCGAGCGCCTACGGGTGGTTGCAGCCAATGACGCTAGAATCGCAGGCATGTCACGCTCGAATCCCCGCAGCAAGCCCGCCCGTACCGAGGTCACCCGCTCCGGCGAGGCCGGGCCGAACGCCGTCTGGTTCAAACCGGTGATGTTCGGTTTCATGCTCATCGGGCTGGCCTGGATCATCGTCTTCTACGTGAGCCAGGGAACGTTGCCCGTCGCCGGCTTAGGTTCGTGGAACATTCTGGTCGGTTTCGGGATCGCCTTCGTGGGCTTCCTGATGACCACCCGCTGGCGCTGATCCCGCCCCTCTCCGGCCCGGAGGTCGAGCCTGTCGAGACCCCGTCCCGCTCCCCCGCGCCAGGATAATCACAACGGTGTAATTATCCCCATGTGGACAAACCTGTGGATAACTTTCGGGCCGGGAACCGCGGCACCGCCCTGGGCCCCGCCCCTGCTACCCGCCCGACCATCCTGCTAGGGTTCTGTGTGAATCCAAGCGGGGGCGACGGCCGACAATCGGACGTGATTCCGTCGTGTGAGAGAGGCGCAACACAATGAAGGCATCAGCAGAACTGGGCTCCAATCTGCAGTCCGTTCTCGTCGACCTGATCGAGCTGCACGTGCAGGGCAAGCAGGCACACTGGAGCGTCGTGGGCAAGAACTTCCGGGACCTCCACCTTCAGCTTGACGAGATCATCGACGACGCCCGCCTGTTCTCCGACGAACTGGCCGAGCGGATGCGCGCCCTCGACGCCCTGCCGGACGGACGCAGCGAGACCGTGACGGCGACCACGCACCTGCCCAAGTTCCCGGCCGGGGAGGTAGACACCACGGAGACCGTCGACCTGGTCACCGCTCGCCTCGACGCGACCGTCGACAACATCCGTGCCGTTCACGACGCGGTCGACGAAGAAGACCCCACGAGCGCCGACATCCTGCACGGCTTCATCGAGAAGCTGGAACAGTACGCCTGGATGGTCGGCGCCGAGAACCGCACCCCGCGCAAGCCCATGGCGAAGGCCCCGACCAAGCCGGCCGGTAAGGCTTGAGCCGGAGGCTTCGGCTCCCGTTCGGCGGTCCGGCGCGCGGGCGCTGGAATGGTTGGACCCTGACCCGGACGTCGGTGTGACCCGGATCGAGTGTCCGGAGCCGGTCTGGCTGAGCGCGCCGGGGAAACGCACGGCGGAGCACAGCCTGCGCGAGGTCACGACGGCCGCCTTCGCCGTGAACGGAGACGGCGGGCGGGCCCTGGACCTTTGCCGCGCCCTCGGCGGCTCCGTTCCCCGGCCGGGATCAGGGCAGACCCTCCGGCTGTTTGAAACCCTGGCGTCTCTGGCGGCCGTGGACCTCACTGCGGCGCGGGTGGCCGAGGCTCACCTGGACGCCCTCGCCATCCTTGACCAGGCGGCCCTGGATCCGGCCGGCGTCGCCACGGCCGGCGGCCGCGAAGCAAGCTGGGGCGTCTTCGCCGCCGAAGGTCCGGGGGTCCGTCTCGACGCGAGACCGGCCGACGGCGAACGGTGGCGGCTCGACGGCACGAAACCCTGGTGCTCGCTCGCCGGCTCGCTCAGCCACGCCCTCGTCACGGCGCATACCTCGGCCACCACCCGGCGGCTGTTCGTGGTCGACCTGGCAGACCCCGGGATCACCGCCCACACGGATGCGTGGGTGGGCCGAGGGCTTCCCTCCGTGCCGAGCGGACCCGTCGAGTTCCGGGGCATTGTGGGCCGGCCGGTCGGGGACGACGGCTGGTACCTCCGCAGACCGGGCTTCGCCTGGGGCGGGATCGGTGTCGCCGCCTGTTGGTGGGGCGGCGCCGTCGGCCTGGCCCGGCGGGTCTGGGAGTCCGTGCTCGAGCGGGAGCCCGATCAGATCGCGCTCGCTCATCTGGGCGCCCTCGACCTCGCGCTGAACGCGGCCGGGATCTCCCTGACTGCCGCCGCCGCCGCGATCGACGCCGGGGACGCCGTCGGCGAGCAGGGTGCACTCCTCGCGGCCCGGGTGCGCGGCCAGGTCGCCCGCACGGTCGACGAGGTGATCACCCGCACGGGCCACGCCCTCGGCCCCGCACCGCTGGCCCTCGACGCCCGGCACTCCGGGCGCGTCTCCGACCTCCAGCTCTATGTTCGCCAACACCACGCCGAACGGGACGACGCGGCGCTGGGCCGCCGACTGCGCGAAGCCGGGATCTCCCCGTGGTGACCTTCAGCCACACGGATGCCGGTACGGGCGAGAGCGTGTGGGCGGCAGCGCATCTGCCAGCGCCTGCACTTCCCGTCGACGAATTACGCCGACTCATCGTGGTCGCTGCTCACCCCGACGATGAGACGCTCGGTGCCGGCGGGCTGATCGCCCGGGCCGGGCGGGCCGGCGCTCCGATCACGGTGGTGGTGCTCACCAACGGTGAGGCCTCCCATCCCGAATCCACGACGCACGACCCCGCGCGGCTCGCGGCACTGCGGCGGGTCGAAGTGACGGCCGCCGTAGCCGCCCTGGCGCCCGGAGCACTGGTGCGCCTCCTCGACTTCGCCGATGGATCCCTCGCCGGACGCCTGGAGGAGGCATCCCGCGCGATTTCCGCCGAGATCGGGGCCGGCGGGCCGGGGACCTGGTTGGTCTCCCCGTGGCGGCTCGACGGCCATCCGGACCATGCGGCGGCGGCAGAGGCAGCCCACCACGCGGCCCGCGACCGAGGTGTCCGGCTCTTCGAATACCCGATCTGGGCCTGGCACTGGTCCGCGCCTGGTGACGCGGTCTGGTCGGACGCCGGGATCCGGACCCTCGATTTGGCACCTGAAGACCGTCGGCGCAAATCCCTTGCGATGGCCCTGCACCGCAGTCAGGTGCAGCCGCTCTCCGCGCTGCCCGGTGACGAACCGATCATCCAGGCCAGCTTTGGTGCCCATTTCGAACGCGGGTACGAGACCTTCATCGAGACCGAAAGCGGCCCTGAGGTGGGGCTGAAGACCGACGCTGCGGCCGGACAGTCGGTCGCCGCTGAGGGGATCACCGCACCGAGCCTGGCCGGCACCTTCTTCGAGGACTTCTATGCCGGGAACCGTGACCCCTGGGGTTTCGAGACCCGGTGGTACGAGGAACGCAAGCGATCCCTGACCCTGGCGGCACTGCCCCGTCGACGTTTTCCCTCGGCGCTGGAGCTGGGCTGCTCGATCGGCGTGCTGACGGCCGGGCTGGCCGACAGATGCGACACCGTCGTCGCGGTCGATATCGCGGAGCAGCCGCTCCGGGTGGCCCGCGCTCGGCTGGCCGCACGCCCCAGCGTCACTTTCGACCGACGAACCCTGCCCGGGGAATGGCCGGCGGGTTCCTTCGACCTCATCGTGTTCTCCGAGGTCGGCTACTACTTCTCGGCGGTGGAGTTGCGTGAGGTGCTCGGGCGATGCCGTGACAGCCTCGCTGCCGGTGGCGTGATCGTTGCCTGCCACTGGAGGCATCCGGTGCCGGAGTACCCCTTGACCGGCGATCAGGTGCACGCGGAACTCGGCCGGCTGGCTGGGTTCGAGCGCACGGTGGAGCATCGGGAACGCGACTTCCTGCTCGAGGTATTTGAATCGGCACCGGCTCGCTCCGTCGCGCAGCGCGAAGGTCTGGTGCCGTGACCGGCCACAGCCCGATCGCCAGGGTCGTCGTCGTCGTCCCGGCCCGCAATGAGGAGGAGCTGCTGCCGAGATGCCTGTCTGCGCTGGCCGTGGCCGTCGCAGAGGTCCGCGGCGTGGCGGGCCAGGTGCCGCCCGTCATCGACGTCGTGGTCGTGCTCGACCGGTGCAGCGATGGCACGGCCGCCGTCGCCTCGGACTGGCCGATGTTCGAGAGCGTCAGCACGAACGGTGGCGCCGTCGGCGTTGCCCGCCGTGCCGGGGTGCGGCACCTGCTGCCGACGTCTGACCAGTTCACCTCGGCGACGTGGATCGCTTCGACGGATGCCGACTCCGCCGTACCACCGAACTGGTTGTCCGTGCAGCTCGCCTTCGCCCGCAACTCAGTCGATCTCGTGCTGGGAACAGTGGTTCCCGACGCCGGATTGTCCGATGGAGACAGAGAACGGTGGAACTCCCAGCACCGGCTGGTGGAAGGGCATACCCATATTCATGGCGCGAACCTCGGAATTCGCGCCGACCGGTACCTGCACGCTGGAGAATTCGCTCGCGTCGACGGGCAGGAGGATGTGCGGCTGGTCTCTGCCCTGCGCGGTCTCAGGGTGAGCGAGATTCGCACCGCACTGATCCCCGTGCTCACCTCCGGTCGGCTCGCCGGGCGCGCTCCGGGGGGATTCTCCGGCTATCTGCGTGATCAGGCCGCGGCCGTCGATGGTGTGGCAGACGCGTCGCTCTGATTCAGGTCAGGAACATCGACGCGCTGAGGACCACCAGCACGGCTCCGAAGGCCGTGATCAGCCCCGTTTGCAGCCGCTGCTGCTTGATGCGGCGGGTCTGCACGAAGATCAACCCGATCACCGCGCCGGCGATCAGTCCACCCACGTGTGCCTGCCACGCCACGTTGAGTCCCGGCAGGAATCCGATCACCAGGTTGATGCCGACCAGGATCAGCAGCTGGGTCGCGTTGCCACCCAGTCGCCGCTGAATGACCAGGAACGCGCCCATCAGGCCGAAGATGGCGCCGGAGGCGCCGACGACGGGGATCCGCGGGTCGGACAGGAACAAGACGCCCAGGGAGCCGGCGAGACCGCTCAGCACGTACAGCGCCAGGAAACGACCTCGGCCGAGCATTCCCTCGAGAATTTGTCCGAAGATCCAGAGCGTGTACATGTTCAGCATCACGTGGAAGATGGAGCCGTGCACAAGCACGCTTGTCAGCATGCGCCAGGGCTCGAAATTCCCGGGATAGGAGTAGACGCCCGCGTACCAGAGGAGGCTGGTGAGCCCGTCACCGAGGATGAACTGCAGCAGGTAGATCGCCAGCGTGACGGCGATGATCGACGTGGTGACCGGGTGGGAGCTATGCGTCAGCCGGGTGAGGATGGCCGGTTTGGTTCGCGGCGCGTTCTTGCGCTGCTCGTGCATGCATTCGGGGCAGATCACGCCGACGGCGCCCTGGGTCTGGCAGTCGGGGCAGATCGTGCGTCCGCAGCGCTGGCAGAGAATGAAGCTCTGCCTGCCCGGATGCCGGTAGCAGTAGTTAGCGGCGGTTCCGGGCAGGTCTGTCATCGGGGAAAGAGCCTAGACCTGCTCGACGGTGACGCTCTCGATGACAACTTCGGTCAGGGGACGGTCGCGGCCGTCGGTGGGCACGGTCGCGAGCTTCGCGACGATTGCGCGGGAGTCCTCGTCTTCGACGGCGCCGAAGATGGTGTGCTTGCCCTGCAGCCAGGTGGTCGGCACGACGGTGATGAAGAACTGCGAACCGTTGGTTCCGCGTCCGCCCTGGATACCCGCGTTCGCCATCGCGAGCACGTACGGCTGCGTGAAGTCGAGGTCGGGGCTGATTTCATCGTCGAACTGGTAGCCCGGTCCGCCGGTGCCCTGGCCGAGCGGGTCGCCGGCCTGGATCATGAAGTCCTTGATGATGCGGTGGAAGACCGTACCGTCATAGAGGGGAGCGTTCGAGGTCTGACCGGTGGCGGGGTGCTTCCACTCGATCTCGCCGGTTGCGAGACCGACGAAGTTCTTGACGGTCTTCGGCGCGTGATTGCCGAAGAGGTTGACCTTGATCGGTCCGAGGGTGGTATTGAGCGTTGCGACAGCAGTGTGCTTAGACATGGGCTCAATTCTTGCACAGCCGGATTGGTCGATTCCGATCGACACCGGCTCTACCCAGAGCCCTCCCAGACGATTGCGTGGCAAGATGGTGAGTGTTCGCCACATGACATCGATGGAGGGTCTAGATGAGCCTGTCACGCAAGCGCCGCAAAGAACTTACTCGGCTGCGTAAGAGCGCAGACGAATTATGGAACAACCAGCAGGAAGTGCTTGAGCGCGCAAACGCCATCGCACGGGAGGCCAGCCGTCAGGCCGGCATCCTCACCCGCGAAGAAGTAGCGCCTCGCGTGCGTGAAAGCTATGAGCACCTCGTGCGCCCTGGAGTGCAGGCCACTCAGGACCTGGCCGAAGGTGTGCGCCACCAGGTCGTCGACCGGGTGCTGCCCGGGATCGGCAGCGGCATCGGCACGGCCATCGGCTCCGTGATGAGTGTCGGCGACATCGCCCGCGACGCCCGCGTGCGCGCGGCCCTGAACCGCGTGCATTTCCAGAAGCCCGTTGTGATCGAGAAGAAGGGTCCCGGCGCCGGCACGTACATCGCGCTCGGTGTTGCCCTGGCAGCCGTTGCCGGTGTCGCGTACGCCGTCTGGCAGACCTTCCGCGCCGACGACGAGCTCTGGGTTGCCGAAGACGAGCCCGCCGCGGCCACGTCCGTCGAAGACTAGACCTCAGCACGATCAGGGGAGGGCCCGCATCCATTGGATGCGGGCCCTCCCCTTTTGTGTGCGGCGGCGAGGTCTGGGGAGGCTGGGTGGCCAGGCGGGCCCCTGTGCCCGCTCAGGGGCTGTGAGGGGCTGTGGCGGGCTGTGGCGGCCAACTGCGGCTGCGGGGGGCTAACTGTGTCCGGGTTGGCAGGGACGGCTTGTGGAGGCGCTTCGCGCCTCCGAGCCACGGGGAGCCCCTCGGCGGGGCTCCTGCGTCGCTCCGCCTCGCGTTCGATTCGCAGTCTTCTATTAAATGAGTAACGCCCGGCCCCAAAGTGCGGGGCCGGGCGTTACTCATTTGTGGAGCCACGGGGAATCGAACCCCGGACCTCCTGCTAGCAAAGCAGGCGCTCTACCAATAGAGCTATGGCCCCGCATGCTCACGGGGAGTGTGTGCTGCGGTGTGGAAATTGTACGTGCGTGGGGATACCGGGATTTGAACCTGGGACCTCTTCGTTATCAGCGAAGCGCTCTAACCAACTGAGCTATATCCCCCGAATGGGCAGGTTTGAGACTACCCGATGCGGCGGGATTCTCCCAATCGAGCCGCAAAG
>DATISQ010000323.1:0-4488 GCA_035581905.1 Cryobacterium sp. | reverse complement strand
CGGCGTGCCGCCTCCACTCGGTCGGTCAGTTTCATGCGACAACCACCCTTCGATGCAAGCGACCGCGTTTGAGTGACGCGCTGGGGTCGAATCGGCGCACCAGCTCCGTCAGGGCTGCCGATGCTGGATTCTTCTTTCCGTTCTGGAGCAGCGGAATGCCACGGTTCGTGGACAGCGTCACCAGGCTCGAGCGGGGAACGGCGACGTCCACCGGCACACCGAGCGTTGCCTCGACGTCCTTGACGCTCAGCCCACTCATCCGGTCGGCGAAGTTGAGCACCACATGACGGGCCGGGGGCAGGAGGCCGATGGTCTCGAGAACGGCGAGCTCCTTGCGGAGGCCGCGTGCGCCCGGCACGGACATGTCGCAGAGGAACACGGCGTCGGTGGCGGCCTCGAGGGCGGCCAGGGCGTGCTCACCCAGGCCAGGCGCCGTGTCGATGATCACGAACCGGAAGATTCCGGCGAGTTGGCGAATGAGGTGACCGAGCTGCTCGCCGGTGACCCGGTCCCCGTCGGCCGGCGACTCCGCGCCGCACACGACGTAGTAGCCGTCCGGGTGCGGTGTGAGATAGGCCTTGAGCACCATGGCGTCGCTGGCTGCGGCGTCGGTGACGACATCCGGCAGAGACCGTCCGGGCGCCAGCGACAGGGCCATGGCCACGTCCCCGAACTGCACGTCGGCGTCGACGAGCACCACCGACAGAGGAGCCTGCCGGGCGAGGCCGACCGCCAGGTTCGTCGCGACGGTCGTCTTGCCGACACCACCCTTGGCGGCCACCACAGCGATGGTCTGGGGCGGGGTGACCTCCGGGTCGGGAGTCACCTCGGCCGTGGGCGGGTCGAGGGTGGGGGGGTCCCACGGCTCATCGGCTGCCGGCCAGTGATCGAGGGCGGCGGCATCCGCCATCCCGATCTCGCCCGGGATGTCATCCTGGCCGTCATCACCCGTTCTGACGTCGATGGCCGTCTGCGCTGCCGGCCCCAGCACCCCGTCACGCCAGGGGCTCAATCGCGGGCGGCTCATTCGAACACCGTCCTCTCGCCGATGGCCGCCGAACCGTTCTCATCCGCGGTCTCGGGCTCGATGGTGAGCCACACTGTGCCGAATTCCTGGCCCCAGACCAGCTTTTGGATGTCTGCGGTCGGCCGAGCGAGCGTGACCATGACGGTTTCGACCGGCTCGGCCGCCACGTCCGAGCCCGTGGGTGGCGGGGTCCTGATTCCCTCGCGCACCGCGGTAACGAGCACCTTGTGGAAAACCTGACGGGTAGTCCGTCCGTCCGTAGAACCATCTGCGGGGGTGGCTTCCGCGGAAATCACCACACCGACGGTGTCACCCTGCTTGACGGTGCCGCCGACCACCCGCTCGACCGCGAGCGCGATGCTGACCGCCTGCATTCCCTCAGGCAGGGCGACGTCTCCGCTGGCCGCCCGCGTGGCGGGGGTCACCCAGCGAGACTCGAGCAGCTGCTCCCCGGGCATGAGCGCGGTGTCTGCAACCAGACCCTTCAGATCGCTCAGTTTCGTCACTCGTCCGGGAACTGCGGCGAGGGCCGGGATCTGCTTCGCGGTGATGAGGTCGCTGATCGCGCTCGCCTCGGTGCCGGCTGGGATCTCCTCGGCAACCAGGTAGACCTCCACGAGCTCGGAACCGGCGGCGGCTCGCGCGTCAGCACTGTTCACGTAGCCGGTGAGCACGACGGTGCCGGCAACGGCCAGAACGATCGCGAGGATCGCGCCAATGAGTCGGGTTTTCATGGGATCTCCTAGTTTGAAAGTCTGACAATGGTGCCGTTGAGCTGGGGGCCGCCGAGCCCGAACGCGCTATCCACCGAGACCAGTTCCTCGAAGATTCCCTGAATGCCCTTCCAATTGCCCCCCGGGCACGAGGCCGGGCTTGGCGGGCAGATCGGCGCGGAGAGATCGATGTCCGTGGCCGGGGTGGAGGGGAACTTCCAGCCCGTGACGGTGAATGCCGCGAATGCGAAGATGCGGTACTCCGCGTTGGTACCCGTGCCTCGCACGAGATCATAGATGGGGATGAGAACCGGCTCGTTCTTGAATTTGGAGAGACTGGGCTTGCACTCGGAGGGCACGGATGCACCGGGGTCGCTATCTACCCAGAGCTCGCCGGCTGCATCGAGATTCAGACTGAGGTTGATGGTCGCCTCGCAGGGCCCGGTCGTGTTGTCGATCCAGCCGAATCCGCCGGGGATGACTTCCGTTGATGGCAGATGTTTGCACTCCTTGTTGGTGTCGGTGCGGATGGTCATGCGTCCACCGGGAGCGCCCAGTGACTCCTGGAACTCGCACCAGGAGAGCGCAAGGGCGAGTACGGTTCCCGAACCTGGGCCACCCCACTCGGCGGTCGCCTCCGCGCGCACGGTCGTCGAATCGATCCCGATGAACCGGGCGAACGGATGGCTGATCGCGTCCGCATCGGTGCCGGCCACCCGGGTGCTCGAGGTGACGGTCACGCTGTTGCTGGTTGGGAAGGTGGGAGTGAGAACGTTGGCGGCCCCGTCGAGGGCGTTCGCGTCGGCAAAAACGGCGGCTGTGGCCGCCGAGCCTGTGCACACGCCGTCCGTGGCGCAGTCCTGGGCGATGGCGAGCGCCGCCGCATCCGCTCCGTTCTGAAGCTGCCCGCGTTCGACGTAGAGCGCTCCGACGTCGACGGCGATGGCCGCGAAGCCGAAGAGAGGCACGAGCAGGACCGCCACCAGGACGGCACTCGCGCCGCGTTCATTGCCCAGACGGGCAGTCAGCCACCGCATTGCATGACTCCTTTGCCGGTGAGAGGCAGAGTCACACCGAAGAACCCGGTGAGCAGGTCAACCTCGTAGTCGATGGTGACGGTAACGGCCGTTCCGGCTGCGCAATCGGCCGGGCTGACGGTGATGTCCCCCGCGGTGAGCGCGGGGTTGACCGACGGAGCAGCCAAGCTCGCCGCCGCCTTGGCCCGTGCCGGGTCGTTGTGGATGGCCATCGTCCGTGCGCCCTCGCGGGCCGCGTTGCTCAGGGAGATCTGCACGTTGTAGACCCGGCTTAATTCGACCACGCCAAGCACCAGGCCGATGAGAAACGGGATGACGAGGACGAATTCGACTACGGCCGAACCGCGTTCGCTTGTCGCGGTGCGCCTGAAAATCATGGTGGCCCCTTCGGGTAGGCCGGGCATTGCGGGTGAGACTCGGGGGTGAGTGCGGGCGGCGGCCGGCTTGCCGGGGCAAGCCGCCGCCGGCGCACGGGGTTCCGGCGGGTATCGCCGGGCGCGGTTAGATGGCGTTTTTGATCGTGGTGAACAGCGTCGTCAGCTCGGTGCCGAGGAGTCCGACCGCGCCGATGATCACGACGGCGATCAGCGAGACCATGAGGCCGTACTCCACCGCGGTGGCGCCGTCCTCTTCGCTGCGAAGGCTGTTGATGCGGGCCTGGATCTGCGTGTAGAACTTCATCTCGGGTTTTCCGTTCTGTGTGGGCCGGCCAGGGCGGCCGGGTGAATAACCACAAGCTACGTCCACCGAGAAAACCTCACCAAGTCCCAATGCAGGGGCTCCCTGTCTGGGGGTCGCCTGTATAAAATCTGTAAGAATCCTGAATGTGGCATGACAATAACCCGCGACGTGGCTTGTCGCGAGTGAGGCCGTCATTCGGGTTCGGGCCGGTCGGTTCGAGTGGCTCAGGGAATCGCGCGGGAGGTCTCTCCGGGCGTGCCGCGGGCAGGAAGAATCGGGTACACAGGTGCTCCTCGGGTGAAGCGAACGCGCCGTAGGGTCGGCGACAGCGTCACCGTAGCCCCGTCTCAGCAATCGTCCTGGCCCCCCGCCGGGGGGAACTTCAGGCCAGAATCACGCCCAGGAAGGCCCCGGCGAGCATGGACGGCCCGAACGGGATGGAGCTGCGCAGGGTCACCCGGCGCAGTGCCAGGGCGACCAGCGAGACCAGGGCGCCGATCAGGAAGGCGCCGAAAGCGCCGACGAGGAATGGGGTCCAGCCCAGGTAGCCGAGCGCGAGCCCGATCACCGCGGCCAGTTTCACGTCACCCATCCCGATGCCGCCGGGCGAGATCAGGGCGAGCACGAGATACAGCGCGAAGAGCGCCGCGGCGCCGATACAGGCGCCGAGAAGAGAAGGCCAGGCCCCGGATGCCGCCGCCGCGAGCGTCAGCAGCACCGGCAGCACGATCAGCGAGGGGTAGACGAGCGCGTTCGGCAGCCGCTTCTCGGCGATGTCGACGACGCTGAGCACCATGGCCATCAACGCCAGGTACAGGTAGGCGGGCAGCTCCCACCCGGCCCCGAACCTCCAGACGACCAGGGCGACCAGCAGGCCGGTCGACACGGTCACGGCGGCCCGCACCGGCCACGGGAAGCGGCGGCGGATGCGCAGCATCCGTTCGGCGATCCCGGTCAGCGGCACCCCGAGCGCGGCGCCGATCAGACCGGCGACAACCGGCAGCCAGGGCGCCACGCGGGATCAGACCTC
>DATISQ010000322.1:0-24406 GCA_035581905.1 Cryobacterium sp. | reverse complement strand
TCGATCGCCGGCCCGAAGCGCCCGCAGGACCGCGTCATCCTCACCGAGGCGAAGTCGCAGTTCGAGCTGGACCTGCAGAGCTACGCGACGCGGGACTGGACTGTCGTGGACGCGGCCGTCGAGGCCTCCTTCCCGGCGTCTGACCCGATCGGGTTCACCGCCGAGGACGAGAACGTCGACCACGCGGCCGCACACAACCACGTGAGCCACGCCCCGGTCAGCGTGTCCAGGCCCGTCGCGATCACCACGCAGGCCGGCGCGAACTACACGCTCGACCACGGAGCGGTCGCCGTCGCGGCGATCACCTCGTGCACGAACACGTCCAACCCGAGCGTCATGCTCGCTGCGGGCCTGCTCGCCCGCAACGCCGTCAAGAAGGGACTCACGAGCAAGCCGTGGGTCAAGACCACCCTGGCTCCGGGCTCGAAGGTCGTCACCGACTACTACGAGAAGGCCGGCCTCACCGGCGACCTGGAGGCCCTCGGCTTCTACACCGTCGGCTACGGCTGCACGGTCTGCATCGGCAACACGGGTCCGCTCATCGACGAGGTCACTGCCGCGATCAACGACAACGACCTGGCCGTCACCGCGGTCCTCTCGGGCAACCGTAACTTCGAGGGCCGGATCAGCCCCGACGTCAAGATGAACTACCTGGCCAGCCCGCCGCTGGTCATCGCCTACGCCCTCGCCGGCTCGATGAACTTCGACTTCGAGACGGATGCGCTCGGCCTCGGCAGCGACGGCAAGGAGGTGTTCCTCAAGGACATCTGGCCTGACTCCGCCGAGGTGCAGGCCACGATCGACAGCTCGATCGACACCGGCATGTTCACGAAGCAGTACGGTCACGTCTTCGAGGGCGACGAGCGCTGGCGCGGCCTGCCGACGCCGGACAGCGAGGTCTTCGAATGGGACCCCGAGTCGACCTACGTGCGGAAGCCCCCGTACTTCGACGGCATGACCATGGAGACCACCCCGGTGGTCGACATCGTCGGTGCCCGCGTGCTGGCCAAACTGGGCGACTCGGTCACGACCGACCACATCAGCCCTGCCGGTTCGATCAAGGCAGACAGCCCGGCCGGCGCCTACCTGCTGGAGCACGGCGTCGAACGCGGCGACTTCAACTCCTACGGTTCGCGCCGCGGCAACCACGAGATCATGATCCGTGGAACGTTCGCGAACATCCGTCTTCGCAACCAGCTGCTGGACGGAGTCGAGGGTGGCTACACCCGCGACTTCACTGTCGACGGGTCTCCGCAGGCGTTCATCTACGACGCTTCGCAGAACTACCAGGCCGCGGGCACGCCCCTGGTCATCTTCGGTGGCAAGGAATACGGTTCGGGTTCGTCCCGTGACTGGGCCGCGAAGGGCACCAGCCTCCTCGGGGTGAAGGCGGTCATCACGGAAAGCTTCGAGCGCATCCACCGCTCGAACCTGATCGGGATGGGCGTCGTTCCGCTCCAGTTCCCGGCCGGCGAGAGCTGGGCATCGCTCGGACTGGACGGCACGGAGGTCGTCACGATCGAGGGCCTCGTCGAACTGAACAACGGGGTCACCCCGAAGACGGTGCGCGTCACGGCGGTGCCGAGTGCGCAGTCTGCGGCCGGGAAGGCGACGGTCGAGTTCGACGCGGTCGTGCGCATCGATACCCCGGGTGAGGCCGACTACTACCGCAACGGCGGCATCCTGCAGTACGTCCTGCGGTCGCTGGTCTCCTAGCACCCAGCGGCCTCTCGGTTTCACTACCGAAACCGGCGCGTAGACTCGGTCTGACCGAATCTATGCGCCGGTTTCTGTGGTGGCGGATAGGGCAACGTGAAAGGTGTTATCGATGGCGCTACTGGACACGATCTCCGGGCCGAGAGACCTCGATCGCCTCTCGCCGGAACAGCTCGTCCAGCTCGCGGCCGAGGTGCGGGCTTTCCTCGTGCGGGAGGTCTCCAAGACCGGCGGGCACCTCGGGCCCAACCTCGGTGTGGTTGAGCTGACCATCGCGATGCACCGGGTCTTCGAGTCGCCGCGCGACGCCATCGTCTTCGACACCGGGCACCAGTCCTACGTGCACAAGCTGCTCACCGGGCGCCAGGACTTCAGCCTCCTGCGCCAGACCGGGGGCCTGGCCGGCTACCCGCAACGCCGGGAGTCCGAGCACGACATCGTGGAAAGCTCCCACGCCTCCAGCTCGCTGTCCTGGGCGGACGGCATCTCCCGGGCGTTCGAGATCACCGGACAGAGAGACCGCCATGTGATCGCGGTCGTCGGCGACGGCTCCCTGACCGGCGGTATGACCTGGGAGGCCCTCAACAACATCAGCGACGACAACACCCGTCGCCTGATCATCATCGTGAACGACAACGGCCGCTCCTACGCGCCCACCATCGGCGGCATGGCCCGGTTCCTCAACACCGTGCGCACCCGCCAGGCGTACCACAGCGCCTATCTGACCAGCCGCCAGGCCTTCGAACGGATGGGCGGGCCTGCCCGGGCCTTCTTCCGCGGCGTGCGCGGCGGCATGCATGGCTTCCTCTCCCGGTTCTCCAACAACGAAGCGCTCTATTCCAACCTCGACATCAAATACATCGGCCCGATCGACGGGCACGACATGGAGGCGATGGTCGAGGCGCTCCGTCAGGCCAAGGGCTATGGCGCGCCGGTGATCGTGCACGCGATCACCCAGAAGGGCAAGGGATACGACCCGGCTGTTCAGGACACCGCCGACCAGTTCCACGCGGTCGGCCAGATCGACCCGGAAACGGGGGAGTCCACCGAATCCGCCGGTGCACCCTCCTGGACGTCGGTGTTCGCCGATGAGCTGCTGCGCCTCGCCACGATCGAGCCCAAGATCGTCGGCATCACCGCGGCCATGCTCCGGCCCACAGGCCTGCACAAGATGGCCGAGAGATTCCCCGACCGGGTGCACGACGTGGGCATCGCCGAGCAGCACGCCGTCACCAGCGCCGCCGGGCTCGCCTTCGGCGGGCTGCACCCGGTCGTCGCGCTCTACGCCACCTTCATCAACCGGGCGTTCGACCAGGTCCTGATGGACGTCGCCCTGCACAGGGCCGGGGTCACCTTCGTCCTCGACCGGGCCGGGGTCACCGGGCCCGACGGTCCCAGCCACCACGGCATTTGGGACCTGGCGATCCTGCAGGTCGTCCCCGGGATCCGCCTCGCGGCGCCCCGGGACTCGGTACGCCTGGCAGAGGAGCTCGAGGAGGCTGTGGCCGTTGACGACGCGCCCACTGTGCTGCGCTTCCCGAAAGGCAGCGTGAGCACCCCGATCGACGCCGTGCGGCGCCTGGACGACGGGGCCGACGTGCTCCTGGAATCGCCCCAGAAAGACGTGCTGATCGTGACCGTCGGCCCGATGGCCGCGATGGGTCTCGATGTGGCCGACCGGCTCGCCGCCCAGGGCATCGGAGCCACCGTCGTCGACCCGCGCTGGGTCGTGCCGGTGCCTCGGAGCATCGTGGCCCTGGCCGCGGAGTACCGCATCGTCGTGACCATCGAGGACGGCATCCGGGTCGGCGGCATCGGCACCCGCATCCGTCAGGACCTGCGCGAAGCCGGCGTCGACACGGCGGTCACCGAGCTGGGGCTGCCCGACGAATTCCTCGACCACGGCACCCGCGCGGAGATCCTCGAGCGCGTCGGGCTGACCCCGCAGCGCATCGCCCGTGACGTCGTCGCGATGGTGCTCGGCAGTAAGATCCCGCACGCGCGGCCCCTGCCGCCGGACCACGCCGACTCCCGCACTGACCCCGGCAGTATCCCGGCGAACCGCCGCCAGGACTGAGAAAGACCGCCCTCCACCACGCCGAGCCGTGAGTTCGGCTCCCCATCGTTAGAAAGAAGGGAGTCGAACTCACGGCTCGGCGAAGTGAATGCGGTCAGTCGCCTCAGGTCGTGGCGGTCGTGGCGGTCGTGCGGGCGGCCGGCTCGAGCTCAGCGCCCACGCCGCGGATCGGCGGGGTGTGGAACGTACCCTGGAAGACCCGCTCGCTCGCGCCGACGCGGTCGAGATAGGGCGTGATCCCGCCCATCTGGAACGGCCAGTTCGCCCCGAGGATCATGCACAGGTCGATGTCCTCGGCGGCGTGCACGACGCCGTCGTCCAGCATCCGCTTGATCTCGTCAGCGAGGCCGTCCTCAACCCGGCGCAGGATCTGCTCGCCGGTCATCGGCGTGGTGCCGCCCGCGACGATCTTGATCGCGCCCTTGTCGAAGCCCTTGATCTTGCCCTTGGCGTCGCGCTCCAGAATGGTGCCGTACTCGGCCAGCCGGTGCAGGTTCGGGCTGTCGAAGAAGCGATCCGGGAATGCCGCGTGGTGGGTGTCCAGCACGTGCGCGCCGACCTTGAGGCCGACCAGTTCGAGCAGCTCGAAGGGGGTCATCGGCATTCCGAACTTGGCCAGCGACCCATCGACGACGTCGAAGGGGGTGCCGGTGTCGACGGCATGCATGGCCTCGCCCAGCAGCTTCGCCAGCAGCCGGTTCACCACGAACCCGGGGGTGTCCCGGGTGATGACCGCGTTCTTGCGCAGCTTGGCCGCGACGACCATCGCCGTCGACAGGGTGGCGTCGTTGGTCTGGGGGGTGTTCACAACCTCGATCAGCGGCATGACGGCCACCGGGTTGAAGAAGTGGAAGCCGACCAGGCGCTCGGGGTGGGCCAGCTTCGCACCGATCTGCTCGACCGACAGGGACGAGGTGTTGGTGGCGAGAATGGCGTCGGGTGCGATGTGCTTCTCGATCTCGGCGAAGACATCCTGCTTCACTCCGAGTTCTTCGAAGACGGCCTCGATCACCCAGTCGGCGTCGGAGAAGGCCGACTTGTCGGTCGTCCCCGTCACCAGCGCGCGGAGCCGGTTGGCCTCGTCGGAGGTGATGCGATTCTTGGTCTCCAGGGCGAGGATCTCGCTGTGGATGTACGCGACCCCCTTGTCGACGCGGGCCTGATCGAGGTCGGTGATGACCACGGGCACGCGCAGGCGACGCACGAAGAGCAGGGCGAACTGGCTGGCCATCAGGCCGGCGCCGATGACGCCCACCTTCTTGATCGGGCGGGCGAGGGCTTTGTCCGGAGCTCCGGCCGGACGCTTGGCACGCTTCTGCACCAGGTTGAAGGCGTAGATGCTGGCCTGGAGCTGGTCGCCGGAGATGAGTTCGGCCAGGGAATCATCTTCCCGCTCGAACCCGTCCTGGCGGGTGCCGCTCTTGGCGGCCTTGAGGAGGTCGAGGGCGATGTACGGCGACCGGGCGACGGTTCCGATTCGACTTTCCAGCATCTTGCGGGCCATGCCCACGGCCACATCCCACTTCACGAGCCGCTCGACCTTGCCGGGCGTATTGGGTCTGGCGACCTTGGTCTTTCCGGAGATCACGCCGTCGGCCCACTGGATGGACTGTTCGAGGAACATGGCCGAGGCGAACTGCACGTCGGCGATGCCGAGTTCGATCGCGTCCGCGGCCTTGAGTACCCGGTGCTTGAGCGGGTTCTCGATGATCACCTTGAGCGCGTTCTCGATGCCGATCAGGTTGGGCAGCAGGTACGAGCCGCCCCAGCCCGGGATCAGGCCGAGGGAGACCTCGGGCAGAGCGATCGCGGGTACGGTCGCGTCGACGGTGCGGTAGTCGGCGTTCAGGGCGACCTCGAGCCCGCCTCCCAGCGCGAGTCCGTTGATGAATACGAAGGAGGGCACGCCCAGTTCGGCCTGCTTGCCCAGCGCATAGTGGCCCAGCTGGGCGAGCAGCTTGCCCGTCGCGAGCGAGGGGATTTCGCTGACCTTGCTCAGGTCTGCCCCGGCCGCGAGGATGAACGGCTTGCCGGTGACGGCGACACCGTGGATATCGCCGAGGGCGGCGCGCTCCCGGAGCAGGTCCATCGTCATGGCGAACTCGAGCAGGGTGATGGGGCCGAGCGTGTTCGGACGGGTGTGGTCCCGGCCGTTGTCGAGCGTGACGAGCGCCAGGGTCTTTCCCCCGGAGAGCGGTACGTCGCGCACATAGGAGTGGGTGACGACCTCGTCGGCCGACAGCTCGATCAGCGGGGTGAAGTCGAGTTCTGAATAGTTGCTCATCGCTTGCTTGCCTTCCGGTTGAAGTTCGGGTTCTCCCAAATCACGGTGCCGCCCTGGCCGAGGCCGATGCACATGGCGGTGAGGCCGTAGCGGACCTCCGGGTGCTCGCTGAACTGTCGTGCGAGCTGGTTCATCAGGCGCACACCGGAGGAGGCGAGCGGGTGACCGATGGCGATCGCGCCGCCGTATTCGTTCACCCGCGGGTCCTCGTCGTCGATACCGAAGTGGTCAAGGAACGAGATGACCTGCACGGCGAAGGCCTCATTGAGTTCGAACAGGCCGATGTCGGTGATGCTCAGCCCTGCCTTGCGCAGGGCCTTCTCGGTCGAGGGGACCGGGCCGAGGCCCATGACCTCCGGTTCCACGCCGGCGAAGGCGAAGCTGACCATTTTCATCTTGACGTTCAGCCCGAGGTCCTTGGCGGCCGCGCCGCTGGCGAGCAGGCAGGCGCTGGCTCCGTCGTTGAGTCCGGATGCGTTGCCGGCCGTGACCCGGCCGTGGGGGCGGAACGGCGTCTTGAGGGACGCGAGGCCCTCCATCGTGGTCTCGGGGCGCGGAGCCTCGTCGCGGGTCGCCATACCCCAGCCGGCTTCGCTCCGGATCGCCACCGACACCAGGTCAGGCTGGATCTTGTCCGCGGCATACGCTGCCGCGACCTTCTGCTGGCTGCGCAGGGCGAACCGGTCGGAGCGCTCCTTGGTGTACGAGGGGAACCGGTCATGGATGCGCTCGGCCGTGGCACCCATGTTCAGGGCGTCCTCGCTGACGAGGCGCTCGGACAGGAAGCGCGGGTTCGGGTCGACGCCGGAACCCATCGGGTGGCGTCCCATGTGCTCGACGCCGCCGGCGATGGCCAGGTCGTAGGCTCCGAAGCCGATCCCCGCCCCGAGGGTGGTGACGGCGGTCATGGCTCCCGCGCACATCCGGTCGATGGCGAATCCGGGTACCGACTTCGGCAGCCCCGAGAGAAGTGCTGCCGTGCGACCGAGGGTGAGGCCCTGGTCGCCGGTCTGGGTGGTGGCGGCAATGGCCACCTCGTCAATCCGTTCCCCGGGAACCGACGGGTTGCGTTCCAGCAGCCCGATCATGGCCTTGACCACGAGATCATCCGCCCGGGTGTTCCAATACATGCCCTTTTCGCCGGCGCGTCCGAACGGGGTGCGAACCCCGTCCACAAACACGACTTCTGCTCTATCGGCCACTTTGCCTCCATCAATCGATCAGGTGTCGGTCGATCCTAAAGGGGCGCCCGGGGAGGGTCGAATCGTTGGACGGTTCCTACGAATCCGATTCCGGGGACAGCTCGATCGTTTGGTGAACATCCACAAAGGCATCGGCGATCCGTTGTGCGGTCACTTCAATTTGCCAGGCGCGCGCACCCAGGTGCGCGAGCGCCTCGCCAACGGATGCTGGGTCGACGTTCTCGGGCGGCGTCCACGCCACCCGCCGAACATAGTCCGGCGTGACCAGGTTCTCCAGCGGGATGGCAAGCTCCTCGGAGACCTCGGTCAGCGCCGCGCGAGCGGCCTGGTAGCGCAGGTCAGCCTCGGGATTGCGGTCGGACCACGCCCGCGGCGGCGGGAGCAGATCGCCGTTTGCCCGGAGGGACGGGAGGTCGGTCGACGCCAGGCCCTTCTCGATGGCACCCCACCAGCGGTCGAGCTCGCTGCGGCTGGCACGCCCGCTGAACTCCCTCAGATCAGCCAGGGCCTGCCGTGTCGACGGCATGGCCCGTGCGGCCGCCGTCAGCGACGCGTCGGGCACGAGCCGGCCGGGGGACACGTCCAACTCCTGCGCCAGCCGGTCGCGGGCGAGCCACAGCTCCCGGGCCACGGCCAGGCCACGCTGGCCTCGGATGGAGTGCACGCCGGAGAGGCGGCGCCACGGCTCGGGGCCGACGGGCTTGGCCTCACGGGCAAGGACGGCGGCGAACTCCTGGGCGGCGATGTCGGTCTTGGCGTCGGTGGCGAGCATGTCCACCATGCGGTCCCGCAGATCCGGGAGCAATTCCACGTCGAGTGCGCCGTAGACCAGCCAGGCCTCCGGCAGAGGGCGCGTGGACCAGTTGGCGGCGGAGTGTTCCTTGGCCAGGTGGATGCCGAGGAGCTCTTCCACCACCGTGCCGAGCCCGACCCGGGGGATTCCGAGCAGGCGGGCGGCCAGTTCCGTGTCGAAGATGTGCTGGGGGTCCAGTCCGACCTCGCGCAGGCAGGCCAGGTCCTGGCTGGCGGCGTGGAAAATCCACTCGTCGCCGCGCAGAGCCTCGTTGAGTTCGTTGAAGTCGCCGATCGCGGGTGGGTCGAACAGGAAGGTTCCTGCGTCCCGCCGATAGATCTGGATCAGGTACGCGCGCTGGGAGTAGGTGAAGCCGGAGGCTCGTTCCGCATCGATGCCGATCGGGCCCGTGCCCGCGCTGATGGCGGCGGTCGCCGCGAGGTAGGCGTCCCGGGTATCGATGACCTGGTGATCAAGCACGACCGGTTCGGCGTGTGGACAACATGCTGACTCCTTCGCCAGTGGGTGGAAGGCCTGCGAGCATGCAGAGCAGCTCGCCCCATCCTTCGACGTGGGCGGCGAGATTGTGGTCCAGCGGCGTCCACGAGGCCCGCAGTTCAATCTGCGCACCATCGCCCTGCCTGGCAAGTTCGCCAAAGCCTGACGAGATAATCTTAGTCGCGGTCCCCGAGGCCGCGGTGTACTGCGCCCCGTGGGCGTCGAGCGCATCGACCAGCCAGGACCAGGCCACCCCCGCGACGAACGGGTCCAGGCCGATGTCGGTCTCCAAAGGAGCCTGGGCGAAGCAGACGACGCGGAAGGCGCCGCCCCACTCCTCGGGTTCGGTCGGGTCGTGCAGCAGAATGAAGCGTCCGGTCCCCAGATCGGAGTCGCTCCCCGGACGGACCGGGGTGACGTCGGCCGAGAAGGCGACCGCGTGCGGGGCCAGGTTCCCGGGGGCGGAAATCTCGGTGACCACAAGCTCGCGACGCATGCGGGCACTCGCGAAGGAGGCACGGGCGGCGGCGAACTCCGGCGGGAGCGGTTCTTGTGTTTCGGGCACGTGTGCAGACTAGAGTTTTTTTCGAGCGGTGTCGGTCAGGCACGCCGGACAGGGGAGGTAGTCATGCGTGACGGAGCGGGTCCAGTGAGGCACCAGGGGCGTTTTCTGGCCGTGGCGGGGATCGCCGTGACCGGTGCGGTGGTGCTGCTCGGGGCCCTGAGCGGTGTCCTGTCGGGCGTGATGGCCCGCCGGATCGTGACGCCGCCGTCCAAGCGCGCCGACGACGTGCGGATCGACGCTGTCGACCTCGCGGCGGGAACGATCAGTCTGCAGTCGACGGCGGATTCCGTTCTACAGGGCGACTACAGCTTCTGGTTCTCGGGCGATAAAGGGCACGCCCACGTGGGCGAGATCCTGCGTCTCACGCCTACGAAGGTGACGCGGCGCATCCTGCGCGTCGACCACGGGGATCTGGCACGGGCCGTGCGCGGCCGGCTGGGCGGCCACTCGTACCTCGGGCCCTGGGACCTGGGCCTCGCCTTCGAGGATGTCCTGGTACCGACCGATGCCGGCGACGCACCGGCCTGGCTGATTCCGGCTGAGGAGCCGGACGGTCGATGGGTGATCCAGGTGCACGGGCGCGGGGTGCAGCGGCAGGAGACGCTGCGGGCGGCGCCGGTCTTCCGGGACGCGGGTTTCACGTCCCTGCTCGTGTCCTACCGCAATGACGGGGAGGCGCCGCGGAGCGGCGACGGCCGGTACGCCCTCGGGGACGCGGAATGGCAGGACGTCGACGCGGCGATCGCCTTCGCGGTGCAGCGCGGCGCGAGCGAGATCGTGCTGATGGGCTGGTCCATGGGTGGAGCGATCGTGCTGCAGACGGCGACGCGTTCAACGCTGCGCGGGCGGATCGTCGGCATCGTGCTCGACTCGCCGGTGATCGACTGGGCGGATGTCGCTCGGTTCCATGGCGGTCTGCTCGGCCTGCCCGCGGTCGTCGCCAGCGGCGCACTGGAGGTCCTCGGACGGCGGTGGGGCGGGATCTTCACCGGGCAGACCGAGCCCATCGACTTCAGGCGTCTCGACTTCGTCACCCGTGCCGCCGAACTCGAGCTGCCGGTGCTGCTGATGCACAGCGACGATGACGGTTTCGTGCCCGCAACCGGCTCCCGCGCCCTGGCCGGGCGTCGCCCCGACATCGTGACCTTTCTGCCGTTCGCGGTGGCGCGGCACACGAAGCTGTGGAACTACGACCGCGAGGGCTGGAACCAGGCCATCATGAACTGGCTGGGCGAGGTCGCTCCCACCGGGCGTACGTCGCTCCCTGATCGTCCAGGAGAAGTTGCCGCATCCTGAACGAGGTGGCCCCGGCCGTGGCCGATTCGAGCAGCCCCCGGCCGCCGAGCACCACCTGCGGGCTCGTGGACAGGCAGAATTCGTCGACCAGGTCGGCGGCAAAGAACTGTCCGGCCAGCACCGGACCGCCCTCGCAGACGATGCGGGTGAGGCCGAGCGTGTGCAGCGCGGCCAGAATCGTGGCCGGGGCGAGGAGGCCGTTCTCGTCGTCGAGCGGGACGACGGTCGCGCGGGATCCGGCTGTGGCGGCCGCCACCCGGCCGACCGCGGAGCTCGGGCAGAAGATGAATACCGGCTGCGGGTGTGCGGAGTCCCCGAGCCGATGCCCGGCGAGGTCGCCGCTGGAGGTGACGACCGCGAGGGCCGCCCGGGCCGGCACGACATACCCCTCAGCACGGACACTGCCGGCACCGATCAGGACGACGTCGGCGAGTTCCCGGATCACACCGAGGATGCGGCGGTCCAGGCGGCTCGACAGCGAGTCCGAGGTGCCGTCGGACCCGGCCACACCGCCGTTCAGGCTGGCGATCATGTTGACCCGCAGATACGCCCCCGGCCCCGGGGAGTAGCACCGCAGCAGCCAGTCCCGGTTGACGGGGTCGAGACCGTCGACTCTGCACGGCAGGTCCGCCGCATCGGCGCCGGCCTCCGGCTCCGGAAAAACGCGGGTCAGGGTCACTCAGGCGCCCTCGCGCAGGCGGCGCTTGGTTCGGGCGAGCATGGCTGTCATGCCGCGGATGCGCAGGGGAGACACCGCTTTCGTCAATCCGATCGTGTTCGGGTAGTCATCCGGCACATCGAGCACCTCCTGGGCGCTGAGACCGTCCAGACCCTGGGCCAGGATCGAGGCGAAGCCCCGGGTCGTCGGCGACTCCCGGGGAGCGGTCGCGTGCAGGTGCACGCCGGAATCCTCGTCCACCTCGACGAACATGAAGACCGGGGACTGGCATTCCACGACCCGCTCGAGCAGGTCCGGGTGGTCCGCGTACCGCGGTGGCAGCGCCGGCAGCTCGTCGGCGAACTCGAGCAGCAGAAGCAGCCGGTCGGGCTCTTCGAGTTCGAGGAAGTCGTCGCGGATCTCGGCCAGTTTGGCGGGTAGTTCGGTGGTAGTCATCGAGGATCATTCTGCCATGCGTGGGCCGCGGGACCCCGAATCAGAGCGGGCGATAGTGCCCGCCGAGCGCCCCGGCGTTCAGCCGCGACGGGGGCTCAGCGGGGCTGGGGGCTCAGCGGGGCTGGGGTGCGGCGCCCGGCTCCGTGCCCATCGCGATCGGCACGTGCACGGCGTTGCCCCATTCGGTCCAGGACCCGTCGTAGTTGCGAACGCCCTCGAAGCCGAGCAGGTGGGTCAGGACGAACCAGGTGTGGCTGGACCGCTCGCCGATCCGGCAGTATGCGATCACGCTGTCACCGTCGGAGAGTCCGGCTTCGTCACGGTAGATGGCGTCCAGCTCGGGGCGGGTGCGGAAGGTGGCATCCGGGGCGGCGGCGCGGGCCCACGGAACCGATGCCGCCGACGGGATGTGGCCGCCGCGCAGGGCACCCTCTTCCGGGTAGGCGGGCATGTGGGTGCGTTCGCCGGTGTACTCCTCGGCGGAGCGCACGTCGATCAGCGGGTTCCCGAAGTGGGCGAGGACATCCTCACGGAAGGCGCGGATGGGGGAATCGTTGCGCTCGACGATCGGGTAGGGGGCCGGGGTGACGACGGGCTTGTCCCGGGTGAGGCCGCGTTCCTCGGCCACCCATTTGTCGCGGCCTCCGTCGAGCAGGCGCACGTCTTCGTGGCCGAACAGGGTGAACACCCACAGAGCGTAGGCCGCCCACCAGTTGCTCTTGTCGCCGTAGATGACCACGGTGGTGTCGCGGGCGATGCCCTTGGCGCCGAGTACGGCGGCGAAGGCGGCGCTGTCGACGAAGTCGCGCTCGACCGGATCGTTGAGGTCGGTGTGCCAGTCGATTTTGACGGCTCCGGGGATGTGTCCGGTTTCGTAGAGGAGAACGTCTTCGTCCGATTCCACGACGACAAGGCCGGGGGCCCCGAGGTGCGCCTGCAGCCACTCGGTGCTGACCAGGCGTTCCGGGTGGGCGTAGGCGGTGAACTTCGGAGTCGGATCGAGATCAACGGGCATGGGGAAACCTCCTGGGGGATCCGATGGACACCGGAATCAAATGGGTGCGGTTTAGGCTGACTAGCGGTCCGCGTTTTCGAATCTACGCGGTATGGGTCCTGATCGCATCCGCGGTCGTCCTCCAATGATGATGCTCCGACCGCGACTATCAGACCGACACAGAAACCGGGTATTCCAGCATGGCTCCACAGGCTCTCAGCCAGGTGCAACGATTGGCCGACCGCTCGCCGAGTATCACCGGGCCCGAGATCGTGGCCGAGCTGGTTCCGCCGCCCCAGTTCGAGCACGCCTCCTTCGAGTCCTACCGACCCGACCTGAATTTCCCCTCGCAACTCGAGGCCGTGGAACGGCTGAACGCCTTCGCCGGGGCCTGGCTGCCCCAGCGGCCCAGCGGCTTCTTCTCCCGCACCCGCAAGCCCAAGGCGGAGCTGCCGGGCATCTATCTGGACGGCGGCTTCGGCGTCGGCAAGACCCACCTGCTGGCCGCTCTCTGGCATGCCGCACCGGGACCGAAGTACTTCGGCACCTTCATCGAGTACACCGCCCTCGTGGGTGCCCTCGGTTATGCGGCCACCGTCAAGCAGCTCTCCGGCGCCCGGCTGATCTGCATCGACGAGTTCGAACTCGACGACCCGGGCGACACCATGCTGATGACCCGGTTGCTGGGCGAGCTGGTGGCCTCGGGCACCCGCGTCGCTGCCACGTCGAACACGCCGCCGAACTCGCTGGGCGAGGGGCGGTTCGCCGCGATCGACTTCCTCCGCGAGATCCAGGCGATGTCCGCGAACTTCGAGATCGTGCGCATCGACGGCCTCGACTACCGTCGCCGTGACGTCGAGGGCCACGCCATCGCCGTGCCCCGGGAGGAGCTGGACCAGATGGTGCCCGCCCTCGTCGACCGCGGTTCCGCGGTGACTCGGGACGATTTCGGCAGTCTGATCCGGCACCTGAGCACGGTGCATCCGTCGAAGTACATCAAGATGATCCACGGCGTCGACGTGATCGCGCTGACCGATGTGTACCTGCTGACCGACCAGACGGATGCCCTCAGGCTGGTGGCCTTCATCGACCGGGTCTACGACGCGGAGATCCCGATCATCGCCAACGGGCAGCCCCTGAATGAGGTCTTCGACGAGGAGATGCTCTCCGGCGGCTACCGCAAGAAGTACCAGCGGTCCCAGTCCCGCCTCGTGGCGCTGACCACGGGGGAGCTCCCACCGCACGACTGATCGGGGCCGGACCATCGCTCTGCCCGCAGGAAACGCGATGTTAACACGGTCGCTCGGTGCGTAACGAGGTCGAAACATCCGCGCGCCCTTGCCGAAACCTGACAACTCCAAACTGACTCTGTACCCGCCGAGACACGATCTACTGCTCACCCTGTGCACGTCGACGGCAATCACTGTTAGTTAGCGAGAGGTAACCATATCCATGGTTGAACTGTCAGTCCTGATGGACGCCACAACTGATGAAATAACCCTGAACCTGAACTCTCTGCTGCTTCTTGTCTCGGCAGCGTTCGTGCTCCTGATGACTCCCGGAGTTGCCTTCTTCTACGGCGGCATGGTCAAGGCGAAGAGCGTCATCAGCATGATGATGATGAGTTTCGGGGCTATGGGCGTCGTCGGCGTGCTGTGGGTGCTCTACGGCTACGGGCTGGTCTTCGGCCCGCCGCTGATCCCCGGCTTCCTCGGCAACCCGTCCGAGCTGCTCGGTTTGAATGGGCTTCTCGGTGCCGGTGAGGACGGATCGCTCTCTCCCGACCTGAACGGCCTCGCGTTCGCGGGCTTCCAGGCCACGTTCGCCATCATCACCGTCGCGCTGATCTCCGGAGCGATCGCCGACCGGGCCAAATTCGGCGCCTGGCTGATCTTCGCCGCCGTGTGGTCGACCCTGGTCTACTTCCCGGTCGCGTACTGGGTCTTCAACCTCGCCGACGGGTGGGCTCCGGCCGCTCTCGGGGTCAACGACTTCGCCGGTGGCACCGCCGTGCACATCAACGCCGGCGCAGCCGCTCTGGCTCTCGCCCTGGTGCTCGGCAAGCGGGTCGGCTTCAAGAAGGGCATCTCCAAGCCCCATAACGTGCCGCTCACGCTCCTCGGCGCCTCACTGCTGTGGTTCGGCTGGTTCGGCTTCAACGCCGGCTCCGAAGCCGCCGTCGACGGTGTCGCCGCCCTCGCCTGGATCAACACGCTCGTCGCACCTGCAGCCGGCATCCTCGGCTGGCTGGTCGTCGAGAAGATCAAGGACGGCAAGCCGACCTCGATCGGTGCCGCCTCGGGTGCCGTCGCCGGACTCGTCGCCGTAACCCCGGCCTGTAACATCCTCACCCCGTTCTGGGCGATCATCCTCGGCGTTCTCGTCGGCGCGGTGTGTGCCGTTGCCATCGACCTGAAGTTCAAGTGGGGCTTCGACGACTCGCTCGACGTGGTGGGCATCCACCTCATCGGCGGCATGATCGGAACTCTCTACATCGGCATCTTCGGTTCCGGCATCGGCTTCCTCGACACCGGCAGCCTCAACCAGCTCTGGGTCCAGTTCATCGCCGCATTCGGCATCGCCGTCTTCTCCTTCGTGATGGCCTACGGCATCGGCTGGGTCATCCAGAAGACGATCGGCTTCCGAATCAACAACGAGGACGAGGTGGCCGGAGTGGACACCATCGTGCACGGTGAAGAGGGATACGCGCTCGACGTCGTCTAGCCCCCACGCAGGTCACAGCCGACCCGTTCCAGCACGGCGGTGGGCGCATCCGGTTCAAACGGATGCGCCCACCGCCTTCTGCTTGCCGTCGCCGCTCAGCTCGGTGGCTGCCCTGTTCGGTGGCTGCCCTGTTCGGTGGCTGCCCTATTCGGTGTAGGAGGAGCCCGACAGCGCCCTGGACTTCAGGGTGTCGAACTCGGCCGGGGTGATCGTGCCGGCATCGAGCAGGGCCTTCGCCCTGCTGATCTCCGCCGTGGGCCCCGCACTGGTCCCGGCGACGCTGCGGATGTACTCGTCGGTCTGCGCCTGGTACTCCCGAGACTCCTTGGAGCTGCGTTCCGCCATGCCCTTGCCGCGGGCGATGACGTAGATCAGCACGGTGAGGAACGGAATGAAGAACAGGGCGAGGAACCACACCGCCTTCGACCAGCCGCTGAGTTGCCGGTCGCGGAACAGGTCGACGATAACGCCGAAGAGCGCAAAGAAGTACGAGATTATCGCGAAGGTCCAGAAGAAGAACCAGATCGTTCCCCACAGGTTTTCCCAGAAGTCCATGGCACTTTCTCCTCGTCTTCGTGCACTGCTGTTTTCGAGCGCCGAGCACGGCGTCGACCACGCCTCCGAGTGACGTGTGCCACCGTCATACGTCGAGGTGGCCCGGACACCCTCACCCGAAACGGATGAATTCGTTGCGCTCGAACCGCCGCCACGGGGGTCGGCGCGCACCGGGCGCTCTAGCCGAGGGTCAGGCCGAGAGCTAATGTGGCGACGCTGAGCGTCCACCCGGGGCCGCGAACGGAGGGCCTGTCTCAATGACCGTGCATCGGGAACCGGCCCAGTTCGCACTTCCGGCGGTGACCGGCAGGGAGATCCCGGCGCGGTCCGCCACGGAAGTGGAGCGTCCTCGGCTCGACGGCGCTCTTCGTCGTCTCGGTGCCGGAGAGGTGCGATGTGTCTGCCTGTGGGCCGCCGCCGGTTCCGGTAAGACGACCTTGCTGGCGGCCTGGGCGCGGCGCCTCCACCGGGCGGGGGAGTCGGTCACGTGGTTGCGTGCGCCGGAGCTCGGTCGGTTCCGTCCGGCTGATGTCTGGCATCAGGCCGGGCTTCGCCCGGAGGTGCCCGGCGACGGGGAGACCCGGTACATATTCATCGATGAGCTGGACCCTCCCGGAGTGGCCCGGCCGGGGCTGCTGGGTGAGCTGGTCGCGTCGGCGCCCCCCGGCATCCGTCTCGTGGTCGCCGGGCGCACCCCGACGGGTACGGGGGTGTCGAAGCTGCGCGCCGCCGGGTCCCTGATCGACGTGACGCAGGATGACCTCGCTTTCGATCTGAGCGAACTGCCGGCGCTCACCGCCGGGCACCGTCTGCTCCTGACGGACGAGGAGATGGCGATCCTGCAGCAGCGCACAGCGGGGTGGGTGACCGGTCTGGCGCTGCTCCTGCCGCGCCTGCGCGGGAACGGCGACTCCGCCCGGCTGGTGCGGCGGTTCGACGGGGACGATCCGGCGGTGGCCGACTTCCTCCGGTCGGAGGTCGTCACCGGCTGGGATGACGGTGACGAGAACGCGTTGCTGCTCGGCGCCGTCCGGGCTGTCGTCCCGGTCGACCTGGCCGTCGAGGTGATGAAGCGAGCGGATGCCGGGGCGGTGCTGGACCGCCTCGCGGGGTTGGGCACCCTGATCACCAGGGCGAGCGGCGACGACGCCGACGGGTATCGCATCCACCCGATCCTGCTGGCCTACCTGCAGGCCGAGGCCAGGCGGCGTGACCCGGTGGCCGCGGCGGGGGCGTACGAGACCGCGGCCCGGTGGTTCGCGCGCCGCGCCGACGGGACCAATGCCATCGAACAGGCGCTGGCCGCCCGGCGCCCGGGCCTCGTCGCCGAGATGCTCGATGCCTTCGGTGTCGACCTCGTGCTCAGGGGAACGCCCGACCTCGTCCTCCGGGCTCTGACCGGGCCGGCCGCGCTCGCCGGGATCTCGGCTTCACCCGTGACGGCGACCCTGAGGCTCCTCCTGGACGCGCCGTATTTTCCCGACCGGGGGCGGGCCCGACACCTGATGTCGGTACTCGAGGCGGCGCGGTGGCCGACCGGCGGCAGCAAGGACTCCTGGTCCGTCGTGATCGACGCGCTCAGCGCGTTCCTCGCCACCACCGCCGACGAGAGCCGGTACCGCCTGGCCGGGCTGAGCGGCGCCCGCAACAACCCGGGACGACGGGCAAACCTCGGCGTCGACCTCCTGGCCGCCACCGCGGAGGCCTGGTGCCTCGCCGGACTGGGCGAGGCCGAGCGGGCCGAAGCGGGACTGCGGGCGGTGGCCGTGACCGCGCGGAATGCGGGCTACACCTGGCTGCTCCTGCTCGCCGGAGACCTCGCCGCCACGTCCGCCTCCCGCCGCGGCGACTGGGCCCACGCCGGCCTCCTCGACGAGCAGCTGGCTCGCGCGACGGATGCCGCCGGGCGCCCCGGGGAGGGCGTCGGGGCATCCGTGCCCGGGGCCCCGTTCGACCGCGCCGCGGCCCGCGCCTGGGTCTCCGGGCAGATCCGCCGGTACGAACGCTGCGAGCCGGTCGACGCGAGCATCCTGGAGCGGCTTGTCACGGCCGACCCGTTGATATCCGATTCCGGCCTGATCGTGCCCGCGCAGGCCCTGCTCGCCCTGTCGTCGCCGGAGGCGGAACCGAGGCCGCGATCGGTGCTCGATAGCCTGAACGGGCTGATGCGGGAGAACGCCGTCGAGCACCCCCGTGTCCTGAGCCTGTGCTGCGTCCCCTGGTTCGATCTGACCGGCGCGCTGGACGGGAGGCCCGAGGCCCGGCGCGTGACACACCTGGTGGAGGCCGTGCTGGGCGCGGACTCGCTGGAGGCCGTGCTGCTCCGCTCCCTGGCCTACCCGCCGGCTCGGGGCCGACCAGGCGCCCGAGGGCGGCTCGAAGCCGCTGCGACACCGTCGGCCCGGTGCTGGCGCGGGTCCACGCTCGTGAGCGCGTGGATCGTGCTCGCCGGCATCGCCGATGACAGCGAAAGGCCTGCCGAGGCGGACGCCCGTCTGGTGCGGGCACTGCGCCTGGCCGAGCAGCTGCGGGTCGAGAGGGCCTTTCTGGGCGTGGGCGGGCTCGGGGTGTCGCTTCTCGACACCAGGATCGGGCGGTTGGGGGACCTGGACGGTTTCGCAAGCCGGATCCTGACTCTGGCACGGCAGGCGCCGGGACAGACCCGCCCGGCACCGGTCGCGCCCCTCACCGAGCGGGAGCGGGAACTGCTGCGCGAGCTGCCCTTCCATCAGTCCGTGGCGGACATAGCCCGCAAGCACAACGTCAGCCCGAACACCGTCAAAACGCATCTGCGCAACATCTATCAGAAACTCGCCGCCACCGACCGGGCCCAGGCCGTGGTCATTGCGCACGAGCGCGGTCTGCTCTGACCAGGCACCCCCGAACGGGAATGGTTCCGCCGGGCTCGGACCACTAGGCTTCGAGGGTCTTGAGCCCCCGCGCCGCGCGGGGTGCCAGGCCTCGCGCATGATCGTCGTGCCGGCGGAACGGAAGGACCCCATGTTCGATTTCCTGCTCAGCCCCATCCCCGGCCTCATCACGCTGGGCGTCGTCGTCTTCCTGATCGGCCTGATCTACGCCAAGTCCGTCTACAAGAACGCGGGGCCGGACGAGGCCCTGGTCATCACCGGCAAGAAGTCGAAGAAGACCATCGTCGATGGCGCCACGATGGAGGAATCCGGGCAGCGCGTCGTGCATGGCCAGGGCGTGTTCATCACCCCGTTCTTCCAGAAGGCGTTCAAGATCAGCCTGCGGAGCCGGGCGATCGAGATCACGGCCGTCGCCCAGGACCAGAACGGCGTCACCCTCACCGTGGAAGCCGTCGCGATCGTGAAGGTCGGCGACGACCCGGCCGCCATCCGTGCCGCCGCGCAGCGGTTCCTCGGGCAGGACAAGAACATCGACGGGTTCGCGCAGGAGGTGCTGTCCGGTTCGCTCCGGTCCTCGATCGGTGGCACCAACGTGATGACCATCATCCAGAAACGTGACGAGCTCGGCTCCTCCGTGCTGGCAACGGCCCGGGAGTCCCTCGCGAACCAGGGCGTTGACGTGGACTCGTTCGAGATCAAGGGCATCACCGACGAGAACGACTACATCCGTGACCTCGGCCGCGCCGAGCAGGCCAAGGTGCGGCGCCAGGCCGAGGTCGCCGAGCACGCGGCGAACCGGGAGGCCCAGGAGGCCGCCATCCTCGCCGAGCAGGCCATCGCCGAGGCCCAGAACACGCTCGCCCTGCGGAAGGCCGCGCTGCAGTTGGACACCGACAAGGCCGCCGCCGAAGCAGCCGCGGCCAAGCCGCTGGCCGAGGCCAAGGCCCAGCAGGCCATCGTGCAGGAGCAGGAGCTCACCGCCCAGCGGCGCGCGTCACTGCGCAAGGCCGAGCTGGAATCCGAGGTCAACGCGATCGCCGACGCCGACGCGTACCGCATCCGGGTGACCGCCATCGCGGCGGCCGAGGCTGCCGTGGCGGGCGCGAACGCCGACCGCGACAGCCGCATCGCCAACGCCGAGGCCCTCCGCGCGGAGGGGCAGGCCGAGGCCGACGCGATCCTCGCCCGCGGAACCGCGGAAGCGACCGCAACCCGGTTGTCCGCCGAGGCCGTCGCCGAACAGAGCGAGGCGCTGATCCAGCTGCGCATGGTGGAGATGCTGCCCGAGATCGCGCGCGAGCTGGCCGCCCCGATGTCGAACATCGACAGTCTGACGGTGATCTCCACGGATGGCGCCAGCCAGCTGACCAAGAACGTCGCCTCCGGTTTCACCGAGGTCGACGGGGTGCTCAAGTCGACCATGGGCCTCGGCATCCGCGAACTGCTCGGCAACCTCGTCGGCGGCGTTGCTGCCGGTGCCGCCGCGACGAAGACCGCCCAGCCGCGGTCTTCGCTCACGACCGCCCAGCAGGCCGACGTCGACCACGCTCTGGCCGCGGCGGCCGTCGAGGCGTAGCGCGACCAGGCCGGGCGAATCCGCTCCGCCCGCACGGCGTCGACTTGGTCCCGGGGCGAGTAGCGTTGATGTTCACGGAATGCCGCAGACCGGTCTGCACGGGTCCGGGAGCCAGGGGAGATTTCCAGATGACGGATGCCGCGATGGACCCGATCTCGGCGGTTGCGCCCCGGCTCGCCGGGCGGGCATCCTCCAGCCAGCGTTGGTCGAATCTGATGTTCCTGCACTGGCGCGTGGACGCAGCCCTCGTGGCGCCGCTGCTGCCGGAGGGCCTGGTTCCCGACGAATTCGACGGCACCAGCTGGGTCGGCCTGATCCCGTTCGTGCTCGACCGGGCCACCGTCTTCGGCAGCCCGCCCATTCCTTACTTCGGCACCTTCGTCGAGGTGAACGTGCGCCTGTACGCGGTGGACGCGAACGGGCACCGCGGCGTGGTCTTCGTTTCGCTGGAGGCCTCCCGCCTCGCTGCCGTGCTGGCCGCACGTGCACTGTTCTCGATTCCGTATATGTGGTCGCGCACCCGGCTCGACGTTGTGGCGGGGGAGTACCGGTACACCTCACGCCGCCACCTGGCGGCCGGGGCGCACACCGAGATTGTGGTGCGACCGACCGCCCGCCCGGTCGTCGGCGACCCGCTCGCCGACTTCCTGACCGCGCGCTGGGCGCTGTTCACCCGCACGCGGGGCCGCACGGTGCACCTGCGCAACCACCACGAGCCGTGGCAGCTCTTCGCGGCCGAGCTGGTGTCCCTCGACGACACCCTGCTCGCCGTCGCGGGTTTCCCCGGGCTGGCCGGACGCGCGCCGGATTCGGTGCTGTACTCGCCCGGCGTCACGACCTGGTTCGGCACGTCCGGCTGAGCCGGGCCGACCCCGGCGACTCCACCGCACTGGGGCCCCGACTCGGAAGCCGTGCCCGACCTCGCCCCGTTCCGACCTACTGCTGAGCCCGATGATGTGCCACGATTGCTCCAGCAGAACGGGAGATACGTGATGATTCACCCGTGGATCGGGGCCGATCGTTCTCCGGCATGCCTGCGGCGGATGTCCACGCGATCCCCTCTCCGAATCGCCGGGTAACCTTCCGTGGTCGAGGCCTTGGGCAACGTTCTCCCGGTCGCAGTCGCGGTCGCGTTGAGCCCTTTCCCGATCATTGCGGTCGTCCTCGTGCTGCTGTCGCCGACGGGCAGGTCGGCTGGCCTGGCGTTCCTGGCCGGCCGCGTCGTCGGTGTGGCGCTTGTCGTCGGGGTGTTCGCCGCGATTTCGGATCTGATCGAACGATCCGATGATGCCGCTCCGATGGCCGCGGCGGCGCGTGTTCTGGTGGGGGCAGCTCTGGTGGTGCTGGCGGTGTGGAAGTGGCCGGGTTGGCCGCGAACGGAGCGGAAGGCGGAACTGCCCTGCTGGCTGGGCGCGATCGACGGAAGTTCGCCCGGGCGGGCCTCACGGGTGGCGTTCCTCTTGTCGGTGGGGAACCCGAAGGAGCTGCTTCTCGGTGTGGGAGCGGGGATCACGATCGGCAGCGGGGGTCTTCCCCTGGGCCCGACGCTCGGCGTGGTGGCGGCGTACACGGTGATCGCCTGCGCCAGCGTCGCCCTGCCTGTCGTCGCGTTTCTGGTGGCCCCGGGGCGCTTCCGCGGGCGCCTCGAGAAATTGCGGGAGGTGCTGGTGCGCCACAATGCGGCGATCATGAGCGTGGTGCTGCTGGTGATCGGCGCAGCCCTGATCGGAGGGGGCCTGGCCGATCTGTGACGCGACCCCTTTAGAATCGGCCGTATGGCACTCCTTTATCAGGCCGAGCTTCGGCCTTCCAAGATCGAAATCATCGAGGCGTGGGCGCCGACCCAGCCGTGGTTTGAAGGCAGCGGCGGAGCGAGCCTCACCACCGTTGGCTCGTTCCGCTTCGACGACCCTGATGGTGAGGTCGGCATCGAGACCATCCTCGTCGGGGTCGGCGACGGCCTGGTGCTCCAGGTGCCGCTGACCTACCGTGGTGCACCACTCGTGGAGGGGGAGGCCTGGCTGATCGGCACCATGCAGCATTCGGTGCTCGGCCGACGATGGGTGTACGACGCAACCGGAGACCCCGCGTACCTGACGGCAGTCGCGACGGCTGCGCTCACGGGCGGCAGCCAGGCCGAACAGCACATCGATATCGACGGAGTGCGAGTCATTCGGGAGCCGACGGCCGTGGTCGTCGGCAGCGGCAAGATGGACGGGCCCGGCCTCTCGCTGGCGCTGTCCGGCACCGTGTCCACCCGCCATGACCGTCGTGCGACGGTTGTGGAGACGGGCACCCTCAGGCTCGTCGTAGTCCGCGTGCTCACCGAGCAGGACTCCCAGAGCCAGGACCCGAGTCGGCCCGCCGCTCTCGACGACCACGCGCTCACTGCCGTCTTGACCGGAACCTGGACGAACCAGCCCGCTCCGCGGACACTCGTTCAGGTCCAGGCTCGCTGAGCACAGACCGACTGCGGTACTCGGGCGCCGGTCCGAGTTCGCTCGGATCAGGCGAGCAAGCCGAGGAACCGTCCCGCGAACCCCGCGCACGCGATCGTCGCGGCGAAGAACACGGCCACCCAGACCACACCAGGGAGATGTGTCAGCCGAGCCAGCTGGTCGGCGTCGGAGGCGGTTCCACGACTCCGAGAACGGGACCGCTGCAGCTCGACCACGGTGCGCACGGCCCCGAGCAGAAGGAACGCGGTGATCAGCAGGGCGAAGACGCTCTGCACCTGGGGAGAGCCGAACCAGGTGATGCCGAAGACCACGCCGGCGGTGACGAGCACGGACCAGAGCCCGAACCAGTTGCGGATCTGCACCAGCAGCAGCGCCAGGGCCGCCAGCAGCAGCCACAGCAGGCCGATGTCGTAGCCGAAGCTGAGCATCCCCGCGGCGCCGAGCCCCAGGAGGGCGGGAGCCGTGTAGCCGGCCAGCAGAGTCAGCACCATGCCGAGTCCGCGCGGGCGCCCGCTGCTGACGGTCAGCCCGGAGGTGTCGGAGTGCAGACGGATGCCGCCGAGCCGGCGGCCGCTCAACGTCGCGACCACGGCGTGGCCGCCCTCGTGCGCGATCGTGATGACGTGGCGGCTGACCCGCCACACGGCCGGAACCAGCACGAGCACGGCCGCAGCCGCGATGGTCAGCCAGGCCGTGACAACAGGCAGTGGCTCATTGCGGGCGGAGAGTTGCCCCCAGAGTTCGACCAGCCCGTCCATGGGTGTCAGCCTAGATGAGACGGACCGGGAGTTTTATACTGGCCGCAAACACCGGCTACGAGTGAAAGGACCATCCCATGGGTGCTTCGGACAAGATCAAGAACGCCACTGAGGAAACCGTTGGCAAGGCCAAGGAGGCTGCCGGCAAGCTGACCGACAATGAGCGTCTCGAGGCTGAGGGCAAGGCCGATCAGATCAAGGCGAACCTCAAACAGGCCGGTGAGAATGTGAAGGATGCCATCACGGACTGACCGGAAACCGCATCCCACCGAACCAGGAAGAATCAATCGAAGAGAAGGGAGGCGAGCAGCGTGAACGTCATCCTCGTCATCGTTGCGATCATCGCCATCGTGTTGCTGATCAGCGGAGGATTCGTCGAGTCGCTCAACTTCCTCATCTGGGTTGGCATCGTTCTCGCCGTCATCGCCGTGATCGTCTGGCTGGCCCGGGTGATCTCCGGAAACCGGTCCTGAACGTGCTGAGCCCGGTCGGTCTTCGACCCGCGCAGCAAAATGAAAAAAGCCCCGGACATCCGGGGCTTTTTTCGTGTGTGTGTGTGTGGGCGATACCGGACTCGAACCGATGACCTCTTCCGTGTGAAGGAAGCGCGCTACCAACTGCGCCAATCGCCCATGTGGCCCATGCTGCAACCACGAGTTCTGATACTAGCCCAGACCGAGCGGCAGGCGCGCATCGAAGGGGCAGCAACACGCCGGGCGGGCTCGGTTTGAATATGAACCGGAGTATCGGCTAGAGTCTTCAAGCGCGCAGAAATGCGGGCAGTTGCGGATGTGGCGCAGTGGTAGCGCATCACCTTGCCAAGGTGAGGGTCGCGAGTTCGAATCTCGTCATCCGCTCGAATTGAATCGGCTGAAAGGCCGTTTCTTTTTGGTACGAATCCCAAGTGGTGGGTTGGCCGAGAGGC